>NZ_JBOY01000010.1:0-113296 GCF_000647775.1 Pseudomonas sp. RL
ACGCCGAGCAGGCCGCCGGCCAGGCCGGCCACCGCGCCCAGCGGCGCCAGCCAGGGCCACGGGTAACGCAGCTCGGTGCTGCCGGCCTGCGGGCGGTAATAGATGCGCAGCAGGTTGTAGGCGGCGAGCAGGAACAGGAACACCACGAAGGCCTGGCGCATCAGGCGCGGGTCCTGGCTGACCGCCCATTTCGCGCCGATGACGGCGAACAGGAAGCTGGTGATGCCCAGCGCCAGCGCGTAGCGCAGGTCGATGCGGTTGCGCTGGTTGTAACGCCATACCGCGAGCAGCACGTTGGGCACCACCATCACCAGGGCGGTGCCCTGGGCCATCTGCTGGTCGAGGCCGAACAGGATGCCCAGCGCCGGGATGGCGATCAGGCCGCCGCCGATGCCGAACAGCCCGCCGACCGTACCGAGCAGCAGGCCGAGAATCAGATTGAGGGAGAAATCGAGGAATTGCATGGTGCCTCCAGTCGCAGGGCCGCCATGCTAGCCACGACCCACTGGCCGGGAAACGGGATGCCGCGCACAATGGCTTTGCGCAATCCGCAAAGGCACCGTTTCATGAACCCGGATCAACTCACCGATCAGCTGGCGATCTTCCTCGATGTTCTGGAATGCGGCAGCTTTTCCGCCGCCGCGCGCCGGCATCCGCTGACGCCCTCGGCCGTGGCGCGACGCATCGACAGCCTGGAAAAGGCCCTGGGCAGCAGCCTGTTCCTGCGCAGCACCCATGCCGTGCGCGCCACCCCGGCAGGGTTGGCTTTTGCGCAACGGGCACAGCGAATCCTCGATGAACTGCGCCAGGCCCGCGCCGAGGCCGTTTCCCTGAGCAGTGCGCCCGAGGGGCGCATCCGCATCGATGCCCCGGCCCCCTTCGGGCGTCGCCGGCTGGCGCCGGTGATCGCCGATTTCCTGGCCCTCTATCCGGGCCTGGACGTGCAGCTGCGGCTGATCGACAGCTTCGTCGACCTGCGCGGCGATCACCTGGGTGAGGTGGACCTGGTGCTGCGCATCGGCCCGCTGGCCGATACCCGGTTGATCGCCACGCCTCTGGCGCCGCTGGTGCGGGTGCTGTGCGCCAGCCCGGCCTACCTGGAGCGCCGCGGCGCGCCCAGCTCGCCGCTGGAACTGGTCGACCACGACGGGCTGGATTGGGATGGCCTGACACCGCAATACGCCTGGCGCTTCGAGATCAATGGCCAGCGCCAGCTGTGCCGGCCGCGCCGCCAGCGCATGACCACCAACAACGCCGAAACCCTGCTGTTCGGCGCGGTGGCCGGGCTGGGCATCGCCCATCTGCCGACCTGGCTGGTCAGCGAACACCTGCTGCGCGGTGAGCTGGTCCCCCTGCTCTGCCCCGACGGCCTGCCCCGCCCGGAACCGAGCAGCATTTATGCCCTGAACCTGAACCGCGAGACCCAGTCGCGCACCCGCCTGCTGCTGGCCTTCCTGCAAGAACGCTTCGGCGAGCTGCCGCCGTGGGACCGCATGCTGCAGGAGCGCCTACTGACGCACGGCACCTGAAGCCGGACTTCTGGCGCCATGGATGTGACAGCCTTCACATAAAATTGAACGCTGCCTGCCGGGGCGTGATCCAACGGAGCAAAATCGCGCTCCATCCCGTGACCATGCGGTCGCCCCCATTCATTGCAAGGATCCACCGTGGCCGGTTCCAGCCTGCTTGCCCTGCTCGACGACATCGCTACCCTGCTCGACGACGTCTCGGTCATGACCAAGGTGGCCGCCAAGAAAACCGCTGGGGTGCTGGGCGACGACCTGGCACTCAACGCCCAACAGGTCACCGGCGTGAAGGCCGACCGCGAGCTGCCGGTGGTCTGGGCGGTGTGCAAAGGCTCCTTGCTCAACAAGGCCATCCTGGTCCCGGCCGCCCTGCTGATCGCCGCCTTCGCACCCTGGGCGATCACGCCGCTGCTGATGCTCGGCGGCGCCTTCCTCTGCTACGAGGGGTTCGAGAAGATCGCCCACCGCCTGCTGCACAGCCGCGACGAGGACGCCAGCGACCACGACCAGCGCCTGGAAGCGGTCGCCAACCCGGCGGTGGACATGAAGACCTTCGAGCGGGACAAGATCAAGGGTGCGATCCGCACCGACTTCATCCTTTCGGCGGAAATCATCGCCATCACCCTGGGCGCCGTGGCCGGCGCCCCCTTCGTGCAACAGGTGCTGGTGCTGTCCGGCATCGCCCTGGCCATGACGGTGGGCGTGTATGGCCTGGTGGCCGGCATCGTCAAGCTGGACGACCTGGGCCTGTACCTCAGCCAGAGCGCCTCGTCACTGGCGCAACGCGCGGGCCGCGGCATCCTCGGCGCCGCCCCGTGGCTGATGAAGGGGCTTTCCGTGGCCGGTACCGCCGCCATGTTCCTGGTTGGCGGCGCGATCCTCGTGCATGGCCTGCCGCCCGTGCAGCGCGTCATCGATCAGCTCGCCCAGCGCACTGCCGCGCTGCCGGCCGGCGAGGTGCTGGCGTTTCTGGCACCGACCTTGCTTGCCGCCTTGTTCGGCATCCTCGTCGGCGCGCTGATCGTCGGTCTGCTGGCGATCGGCAAGCAGTTTCATCGTCCGGCCGGCCAGTGAGGGCCGCCGCAGTGTTTCGTGGGTTCAGTGAAGAACAAGAACAGGAGTCCCCGATGCGTAGCCCCCTCATCCTCGCCGTCAGCCTGCTCACCCTCGGGCTGCCCAACCTGACGCAAGCGGTCGAATTCTGGCATTCCAGCACCATCTGGGCCGGCCAGGGTCAGTGCTCGGCGGTGTTTTCCTTCGACAGCGGCCTGCACGAGATCACCGACCTGCGTATCGCCGTGAAGGCGCTTTCGCCGGAGGGCGAGACCGTGCTGGAAGGCGAGCTGGCCATCGACCAGTTCGGCCAGTCGTCCGCCGAACGCTATGCCGATGCCTTCCTGGAAGGCGAGGCCGTGTGCGCCGAGAACCTCACCATTCAGATCGAGGAGGCCACTGCCCGGCTGGATGGCCGCATGATCGACCTGCTGGCCACCCACAGCCTGACCCCGCGCGATTTCCGGCCGTTGCCGATTCGGTTTTGAACGCCCTACGCCACGCCCGTATCCCGCACGATGCGCCCGTCGACCAGCTCGATGCTGCGCCGGCAACTGGCCGACAGGCGCGGGTCGTGGGTGACCACCAGCACGGCGCAGCCGAACTCGCGGTTGATCTCGCGGAACAGCTCGAACACCTGCTCCGCCGTGCGGGTATCCAGGTTGCCGGTGGGTTCGTCGGCCAGCAGCAGCGCCGGGCGCGTCACAAGGGCGCGGGCGATGGCCACGCGCTGCTGCTGACCGCCGGACAGCTGCCCGGCGCGCTTGCCGGCAAAGCCTTCGAGGCCCACCTGGGCCAGCAACTGCTCGGCCAGCTGCACATCGGCCGGCTCCGGCTTGCCGTGGCGGATCATCAGCGGCATCAGCACGTTGTCCAGCACGCTGAAGGCCGAGATCAGGTGGTGGAACTGGAATACGAAGCCGATGGCCTCGTTGCGCAGGCGGGTACGCGCCTCGTCGTCCAGCGTGCGGGTCGGCTGGCCGAGCAGGTAGAGCTCGCCAGCGCTGGGCGAGTCCAGCAGGCCGATGACATTCAGCAGCGTGCTCTTGCCCGAGCCGCTGGGGCCGATCAACGCCGTCAGCTCGCCGCGCGCCAGGCGCATGTCCAGGCCGTGCAGCACTTCCAGCTCCTGCGGGGTGCCGGGGTTGTAGACCTTGCGCAGCCCTTCCAGGCGCAGCACCTCCTGCGAATCAGACATAACGGATCGCCACCGCCGGATCGTAACGGGCCGCGCGCCGCGCCGGCGCAACGGCCGCCAGCACGCCGGTGAGGGTTGCCACGCCCATGGCCGACAGCACCAGCCCGGTGGGCACCTGCACGAAGAACAGTCCCGGGCCCATCAGGTTGAAGACCATGACCAGCGCCCAGCCCACCAGCCCGCCGAGGGCCGAGCCGGCCAGGCCGAGCAGCCCGCCCTGCAACAGGAACACGCGCATGACCTGCCGGCGCGGGCTGCCCATGGCGCGCAGGATGCCGATCTCGCGGGTGCGCTGCACCACGCTGACCGCCAGCACGCTGGCAATGCCGAACGCCACCGACAGGCCGACGAAGATGCGGATCATCTGGGTGGTCATGGTCTGCGAGCTGAGGGCGTTGAGCAGTTGGCCATTGGTGGCCATCCAGCTTTCCGCCTGCATGCCGGTGAGCCGCGCCAGGCGCTCGGCAATCTCCTCGGCGGCGAAGATCTCCTCCACGGTCAGGTCGATCTGCGTCACTCCGCCCGGCAGGTCGAGGAGGATCTGCGCCTGGCGCAGGTCCAGGTAGACGTAGCGGGAATCCAGCTCGCGCACGCCCAGCTCGAAGATGCCGGCCACCCGCATGATCAGCTCGCGGCCCTGGCCGCCGTCCAGGCGCAGCTTGTCGCCAACGCTCAACCCGAGGTCCTTGGCCAGCTCGCTGCCGATGGCCACCTGATCGCCCTCGATGCTGAAGCGGCCGGCCACCAGGTCGCGGGCCACGGGCACGATGCGCTGGTAACGTTCCGGGTCGATGCCCATCAACGCTACAGAGGCGCGTGCCAGGCCGCGCCGGGCGATGGCCGGGCCGGTGGCCAGCGGCGATACCGCCAGTACCTGCGGCTGGCCGTCCAGCAGGTCGCGCAGCGCCTGCCAGTTGCTCAGCGAGCGCAGGCGCTGGGCGCGCGGGCTTTCCAGCACCAGGGCCACGGCGCCATCCGGCGCAGGCAGCACCCGGTTGGCGTCATCGGGCATCTGCACCTTCAGGTGCGCCTGGGTGCCCAGGGTGCGCTCGATGACGTTGGCCTGCAGGCCGGTGATCAGCGCGGTGATGAACACGATCACCGCCGAGCCCACGGCGATGCCCACCATGATCAGCAGGGTCTGCAGTTTGTTGTCGAACAGGAAGGCCAGGGCGATCTTCCATTCGAGCCACAGCGCATCCAGCCAGCGCATGGCTCACTCCGCGCCCGGCAGCGGCAGCAGGTCGACACGCACCCGGCGGCCCGGCTCGGCGTTCACGTTGAGCACCCGATCGCCCGCCCGCAGCCCGTCCAGCACCTCGCTGAGCGCCACGCTGCGCAGGCCCAGGCGCACCGCCACCCGGTCGACCGTTCCGTCGGCGGCGACCCGCAGTACCTGCGCCTGACCGCCTTCGCGACCGAGCAGGGCATCGTTGCCGATCACCAGGGCGCGCTCGCGGCGCGCCGTTTCGATGTTCACCGACACGCTCATGCCCTGGCGCAGGAAATCCGCCTCGTCGAGCAGTTCCAGGTGAACGTCCAGGGTGCCCTGGTTGGGGTCTACGGCGGGGGCCAGGTAGCTGACCTGCGCGTTGAGCACGCGCTCGGGCCAGGCATCGGGGATCACCCAGGCCGGCTGGCCGAGGGCCACCGGCCCCAGATTCTTCTCGTCCAGCGGCAGGAGAATCTCGCGGCTGTCGGCGCGGGCGATCTCCAGCAGCAGGTCGCCGGGGCGCACCAGATCGCCGGGCTCGACATTGCGCCTCTGCACGGTGCCTGCGTAGGCGGCATGGATGCGCGTGCGCGCCACGGCGACGTGCGCTTGTTCGAGGCGCTGGCGCAGTTGCTGTTCCTCGCTGCCGCCCTCGGCCAGCGCGTCGCGCTGCAGACGGGCGCGGTCACGGGCTACGCGGCTGGTCAGTTCAGCGCGCCGCGCCTGTTCACGGGCCTCGGCGGACAGCAGACCACGCTCGAACAGGGTTTCGCGACGCTCGCGCTCGCGGCTGGCCTGGGCCAGCTGGCTTTCGGTATCACGCAGCAGTGCCTCGGCCTGCGGGCGGCTGGAATCGATCAACTGGCGCAGCGCGGCTTGGGCTTCGCGCAGGCGAGCCTGTTGTTCGTCGTCGCGCAGCTCGATGAGCAGGTCTCCGGCTTCGACGCGGTCGCCTTCGCGTACATGGCGGGCCTTCACGACCCCCGTAAGCTCGCTGCCGATGCGCGCCAGCGACTGGCTGGACACCTCACCGCTGGCCACCACCCGCTGCACCAGCGCGCGTTCCTCCAGCTGGTAGCCGGTGACCAGCGGCCCCTGCCAGGGTCGCCAGAACCACAGCAACAGAGCCAGCAGCAGCAGGGCGAGCAGCACGCGGAGCAGCGTCTTGGAGGCAATGCGCACGAGCAGAAAACTCCAGCACTCGGCGCGAAGCGCGCCGACCAGCGGCTAGCCTACACAGCCGCCGGGGGGATTGCACGGCTGCGCCCGTCGTCTGCTTTTAGAGAGCCGCTCCCAGGGAACACCGCTCACTCTGGCCGCCGCAAACCTCGCCGGATGTGTCCCGGCCAGGCCTCACAGCTTCGCTCAGGGCGTGCCCGGCGGCGACTGGGTGAACATCTCGGCGGCACGGCGTTCCAGCTCGTCGGGGGCGACATCCTCGACATGGCTGGCCAGGTTCCACACGAAACCGTAAGGGTCGCGCAGCATGCCGCTGCGGTCGCCGTAGAACATGTCCTGCGGCGCCATCAGTTGCTCGGCCCCGGCGGTCAGGGCCTGGGCGAAACAGGTATCGACGTCCTCCACATACAAATAGAGGCTGATGGCGCTGGAATGCTCGGGGGCGGCAGCCATGTGGCTGTTGGCATCGCAGGGATCGGCGAGCATGAAACAGGCCTTGCCGACCCGCAGTTCGGCATGGCCGAGTCGCCCTTCGGGGCCGTTGATGCGGTAGGCAACTTCTGCACCGAAGGCCTTCCGATAGAACTCCATGGCCTGCGCGGCCCCGCGAATGCTCAGGTAGGGAATCAGGCCGGGGTACTCGTTGGGGATTGCCTGGGTCATGGGGGGATCCTCATTCGGGTTGCAGATCAAAGTGGGCCTGGCCGCTCTGCGGATCGAACGGTGCGGACCAGTGTTCGTGCACGATCAACCATTGCCCGTCGATGCGCCGCAACACCTGGGTGAAGCGCATCCAGGCGCTTTCCATTTCGCCCTTTTCATTGGCGCAGCCGCAGTGACACAGCCCATAGGCGCAGGCCAGCGCCCCGTCCTGCTCAATGCGCAGGTCATTCATTTCGAGCAGCGGCTCGCCCCTGACCTGCTCCTGGCAACGTTGCCAGTGCTCGCGGTAGCTGGCCCGGCCGGTGAAGCGCAGCGGCCCGATGGCGTCGAACGCCACGACGTCCGGCGCGTAGGTGGCAGTGATGCCCTCCAGATCGCGCCGGCGCACGCTGCTGACCCAGCGTTCGATCAAGGCACGGATTTCGGAATGCTCGGCTGTCATGGCTGACCTCCTGGCGGCGTGGTGCCGCCGTATGCGTAGGCGAGATTGGATGGCGCGTGGACTGCCGCATTCCACGCTGGAGACGGACGGAAACGAAAAGACCGCGGCCGGAGCCGCGGTCTTTTCGGGTACGACGCTGCCGATCAGTGCGCGAACAGCGAACCACCCTCCTTGCCCGCCAGACGCTGCGGGGAGATCAGGAAACGCGCCAGGGCCGGCAGCAGCCACAGGGCGCCGAACATGTTGACGATGAACATGAAGGTCAGCATCAGGCCCATGTCGGCCTGGAACTTGATGGCCGAGAACATCCAGGTCGCCACACCCACCGCCAGGCACAGGCCGGTGAACAGCACCGCCTTGCCGGTGGACTTCAGCGTTTCGTAGTAGGCCTCCTGCAGCGGCAGTCCGGCGCGCAGGAAACTTTCCAGACGGCTGTAGATGTAGATGCCGTAGTCCACGCCGATGCCCACGCCCAGGGCGATCACCGGCAGGGTCGCCACCTTCATGCCAATGCCGAGGAAGGCCATCAGCGCGTTGCCGAGGATCGAGGTGAGGATCAGCGGCAGCACGATGCAGATGGTCGCGGCAATCGAGCGGAAGGTGATCAGACACATGCCCGCCACGCACAGGTAGACGAGGATCAGGATGGTCAGCTCGGAGCTGGCGATCACCTCGTTGGTGGCCGCCTCGATGCCGGCGTTGCCGGAGGCCAGCAGGAACTCCAGACCGTCACGGTTGTACTGCGCGGCGAAGGCTTCCACCTCGGCGGTGACGCGCTTGAGGGTCGCGGCCTTGTGATCCTCGAGGAAGATCAGCACCGGGGCCAGCGAGCAGGCGTTGTTGTACAGGCCTTCGGCGCGGGCGATGGAGCTGTTGAGCACGTCCTGGTTGCGCGACAGCGTCTCCCACTTGAGGCTGCCCTCGTTCATGCCCTTGATGACCTGCTTGGACACGCTGACCAGCGACACCGCGGACTGCACGCCGGGGGTGTTGTCCATTTTCCACATCAGCTCGTCGATGGCCGACAGGGTCTGGTGGGCCGAGCAGCCCTCCGCACCGGTCTTGACCATGACCACCAGCACGTCGGAACTGGTCGAGTAGTGGCGGATGATGTAGTCGTTATCCTGGTTGTAGCGCGAGTCCGGACGCAGTTCCGGCGCCCCCTGGTCCAGGTCGCCGATCTGCAGGTTTTCCTTCTGGTACCAGAACGCGCCAATGGCCACCACCAGCGCCAGCACCACGGAGATGGGCGCCACCACCGGATTGGCGAAGTTGGACAGCAGGCGCCAGAACGGGTGATTGCTGGCGGCGTATTGCTTGCTGAGCTGCACGGCCCGCTTGCTGATGCCCAGGTAGGAAATCGCCACCGGCAGCAGGATCAGGTTGGTGAACACGATCACCGCCACGCCGATGGAGGCGCCGATGGCCAGTTCGTGGATCACGCCGATGTCGATGATCAGCAGGGTGATGAAGCCCACTGCGTCGGCCAGGATGGCGATCATGCCGGGCAGGAACAGCTGGCGGAACGTCAGCCGGGCGGCGGTCAGCGGGCTGTCGGTGCCGCTGGATTGCTGGGCGATGCCGTTGATCTTCTGCACGCCGTGGGAAATGCCGATGGCGAAGATCAGGAACGGCACCAGCATCGAGTAGGGGTCGATACCGAAGCCGGCCAGGTTCATCAGGCCCAGCTGCCAGATCACCGCGATCAGGGTGGTGATCAGTACCGCCGCCGTGCTGCGCGAGCAGTGGGTGAACAGGTACAGCAGCACCATGGTGATCAGGAAGGCGACACCGAAGAACATCACCACCGCTACCAGGCCGTCGATCAGGTCGCCGACTTTCTTGGCGAAACCGACGATGTGGATTTCCACGTTCGGGTCCTGGGCCTGGTATTTGTCGCGGATCTTCTCTTCCAGCGCGTGGGAGAACTCGCGGTAGTCCAGGTTGAGCAGACGGCTCTGGTCTTCCGGATCGGCAAACACCTCCAGCAGCGGCACATCGACGATGCTGGAACGGAAATCGTTGGCCACCAGGCGGCCGACCTGGCCGGACTTGAGGATGTTCGAGCGCAGCTCGTCGAGGCTGGCCTGGGAGCCGTCATAGCTCTGCGGGATGACTTCGCCGCCGTCGAAGCCCTCTTCGGTCACCTCGGTCCAGCGCACGCTGGGGCTCCAAAGCGACTTCAGCGCAGAGCGGTCGACGCCATTGATGTAGAAGACTTCGTCATGGATCTGCCGCAGCGTTTCCATGTACTGGGCGTTGAAGATGTCGCCCTGCTTCACCGCGACCGCGATGCGCACCGTGTTGCCCAGGTTGGCCAGGTCGTCACGGTACTCGATCATGTTCTGGATGTAGGGGTGCTCCAGCGGGATCATCTTCTCGAAGCTGGTCGAGGGACGAATCTGGCTGGCCTGCCAGGTCAGGAACAGCGTGGCCAGCAGGCACAGCAGGATGACCACGGGGCGGTTGTTGAAGATCAGCCGCTCAAGCAGCCCGGCACGATTCTGGCGATGACTGGACATGTGAATACTCGCTCTTATTGTTGTTTGGCGGCGGGCGTGCCGGCGACCGGCCTGTCGGCAATCTGCTCGGCGGTGAGGCCGGTGGCATGGATGCCGCCCTGGCCGACCAGCACCAGGCGTCCGGCGCTGTCATCGGCGACCGAGGAGAGCGACTGGCGATCCGGGCGGTTGAATACCGTGAAGCTGCGCCCGTCATCCACGCTGGACAGCACGCTGCCGCCATGCCCGACCAGCACCAGGGTGCCATCGCCTTGCAGGGTGCCGCCGTTGAGGCCGAACACCAGCTCGCCGGCAGCGCTGCGCAGCGAAACGGCGCGCCAGGTGTCGCCGAAGTCGGCGGAGCGATACAGGTTGCCGCGCAGGCCGTAGATCAGCAGGGTGTCGTTGCGGGCGGTGCCGAGGGCGCCGAACAGGGTGCCTTCATAGGGGCTTTCCAGGCGCTCCCAGCTCTGGCCCCAGTCGGCGGAGCGGAACAGTGCGCCCATTTCGCCGACGATCACCAGGCCGGCGTTCTTGACCGCCGCGATGCCGTTGAGGTGCTGGCCGTCCTCGTTGTCGAGACGGTCGCTGACGTCGTCCCAGCTACGGCCGCCGTTACGGGTTTCCAGCAGCGCGCCGTAGGCGCCCACGGCGAGCCCGTACTGACGGTCACGGAACCAGATGTCCAGTAGCGGCGATTCGCGCTCGCGGTCCTCGAACTGCTGCACCCAGGTGGCGCCGCCGTCCTGGGTGGCGAGGATCAGGGCGTCATGGCCGACGGCCCAGCCGTACTGCTCATCGACGAAGGTGACGGCAGTCAGCAGCTGGCGGGTCGGCACGCGGGCCTGGATCCAGTTGCGGCCGCTGTCGTCGGAATAGAGGATGTGGCCCCGCTCGCCGACGGCCACCAGGCGCTTGCCGGCGTGGGCGATGTCCAGGACGAGGCCCTGCACGGCCTTGGGGGATTCGATGGAATACTGCACGACATCATCCTGCGCCTGGGCAGGGATGGCGGCCAGCGGCAGGCCGGCGAGAATACCGCACAGGGCGAGCACTGAGCGCAGCGACAGGAATGACGAGACTGTCGGCCGCCGGGGGGAATACCCGCACGAACCCGCCTGTGTGCGCCGTTTGGGCTCACTCATGGACCTTTCTCCTTATTGTTATTGTGGGCCAGCCCTCTGTCGGGGATGGTCGTCGGTATCCTAGACAGCGCCGCAAAGCGCTGACAATCGACTGATCGTTATGTTTTGTAAGCCTGTGCGCAGAGTGTTCCACGGCGTGACGCGCATCGTCCCCGCGCGTACATCCGGCTGCAATGGCCATTGGTTTAATATCATCGACCGCCGAGAACATCGAAGCTGTTCAAGCCCTCGGCATCGCTGCCGATAAGCCATCTGATCGGCCCGGTTCGCCACCCAAGACCTTCTCCTCCAGGCCGGCGGGCCCGGAGATTCAAGGAGCACCATGAGCAACGCCGTCAAACATCAGATGTCCGTGCAGACCAAGATCAACCTGGCCATGCTGCTGGTGCTGGGTCTGCTCATGCTGGCTTCGCTGATTTACTCCGCGAACAACGAGCGCAACCTGATCCAGCAGGTGATGGAGCAGCGCACCCGCGACACCGCCGACACCTACTTCGATTTCATCAACACCAGCATGCTCACCGGGACCATGGCGCAGCGCGGCATCCTGCGCGACAAGATCCTCGCCAGCCCGGGCATCATCGAGGCGCGCATCATCCGCGACGAGGAGATCAACAAGGTCTTCGGTCCCGGCTTCGATCACCAGGCGCCCGCCGATGAATTCGACCGTCGCGCCCTGAACGGCGAGGCGATCATGGAAATCACCGAGACCGACAAGGGTCGGGTGCTGACCGTGGTCAACCCGATCCATGCGCAGAAGGATTATCGCGGCACCAACTGCCTGATGTGCCACCAGGTGCCGGAAGATGCCGTGGTGGGCGCGGTGCGCATCAGCTACGACCTCTCCAAGCTGGACGCCCAGGTGGATCGCAACATCCTGGTTTCCGCGCTGATCCAGCTGCTGCTGCTGGTCGCCGGGCTATGGATCATGATCTGGACCGTGCGCCGGGTGATCATCCGCCGCATCGTCGACATGCGTCACACCATGGAAGCCATGACCCGCGACGAGGACCTGAGCCGCAGCGTGGAGGTGAAGACCGTCGACGAGATCGGCGCCATGGGTCATGCCTTCAACCAGATGATCGGCAAGTTCCGCCATAGCCTGGGTGCGGTGGCCGGGGTGACCAGCCAGCTGGGCGAGGTCTCCGGACGGGTGTCGCAGGTGTCCGAAAAGACCCTTGGCGCCGTCAACGAACAGCGCAGCGAAACCGACATGGTGGCCTCGGCCATGAACGAGATGAGCGCCACCGTGCAGGAAGTGGCCAGCAACGCCACCCAGACCGCCGCCGCCTCGCGCAGCGCCGAGGACGAGTCGCGCAACGGCGTGCAGGTGGCCGACGAGGCGCTCAAGGGCATCGAGGCGCTGATCCGCGAGATCGAGAAGGCCGCCGGGGTGATCCGTCAGGTGGAGAGCCACAGCGACAACATCGGCGCGGTGGTCGGCGTGATCAAGGGCATTGCCGAGCAGACCAACCTGCTGGCCCTCAACGCGGCCATCGAGGCGGCGCGGGCCGGCGAGGCCGGTCGCGGTTTCGCCGTGGTGGCGGATGAAGTACGCACCCTGGCCTCGCGCACGCAGAAGTCCACCGAAGAGATCCAGACCATGATCGAGCGCCTGCAGGAAGGCGTGGACGACGCGGTGGACGCGATGGAAGGCGCGCAGGACAAGGCGCGCAGCGGCGCCGAACAGGTCAGTCGCGCGGCCGATAGCCTGGGGCGCATCGCCAGCGAGGTCACCACCATCAACGACATGAACGCCCAGGTGGCCACTGCGGCCGAGGAGCAGAGTGCCGTAGCCGAGGAGATCAACCGCAATATCATCTCCATCAGCCGCAGCGCCGACGCCACCTCCCACGAGGCCAGCCAGAGCGCACAGATCAGCGACGAACTGGTGCGCCTGGCCACGGAGCTCAACCGTCTGGTAGCGCGCTTCAAGCTCTGAGGCCAGCTGGCCACGTAGCGCGGTCGGCCGCCACTGGGTGCAGCGCCGCACCCCATGGCGGCCAACGCGTCGCGTTGACCGCCCTTCGATTGCCAGGTGCACGCCGGACACTCGACGCCAACGCGCCGCGAGGCGCGCCCTATTCCTCCTCTTCCGGCGCCTCGAACAGGTCGGCGGCGCGCAGCAGGCCGGCCAGCAGCGCGTGGCGCTGCCATTCCTCCAGCTCCGCAAACCGTTCCAGCACATGCGCCGGCAGCAGTGACGGCGCCTCGGCCAGCGCCGCCCGCCCCGCCGGTTCCAGGCGCAGCCAGTGCCGGCGGCGGTCCTGCTCGTCGCGCGTGCGGCTGACCAGCCCGCGCCCTTCCAGGCGCTCCAGCACCCCGGACAAGGTCGCAGCCGACAAGCTGACGCAACGCGACAACTGGCTGGCGGTCAACTGATCCCGTACCGCCAGTGTCTGCAGGATCAGCAGTTGCAGAGGGGTCATCCCGCCGTAGCGCGACAGCCGCTTGGCATGCACCTCGGCCGCCTGCTGCAGGCGCCGCAAGGCCTGGTAGATGGACACCGCATAGCCATCATCGAGGGCCTTATTAGTTTCAGTCATAACTATATTTACCCACTAACCCAGACCTTATCAGACCAATAGACCAGAATAAGGTTTGACATGAAAGTATTTTTCTTGCTTAGGTAAAAAGGAACCTCAACCCACCCCATACCCCAACGGAGAACCGGTAAGGTCATGTGTGGCATCGCAGGAGAACTACGTTTCGATGGGCAGCCGGCGGATCTCGCCGCCCTCGCCCGTATCACCCACCACCTCGCCCCGCGCGGTCCCGACGCGTGCGGCTTCCACAGCCAGGGGCCACTGGGCTTCGGCCATCGCCGCCTGAAGATCATGGACCTCGACGAGGCGTCCGGACAGCCCATGAGTGCACCGGACCTGGGCCTGTCGATGGTGTTCAACGGCGCCATCTACAACTACCCCGAACTGCGCGCCGAGCTGGAAAGCCTCGGTTACCAGTTCTTTTCCGGTGGCGACACCGAAGTGCTGCTCAAGGGCTACCACGCCTGGGGCGAAGCCCTGCTGCCGAAGCTCAACGGCATGTTCGCCTTCGCCATCTGGGAGCGTGACCGCCAGCGGCTGTTCATCGCCCGGGATCGCCTGGGCGTCAAGCCGCTATACCTGTCGCGCACCGGCGCGCGCCTGCGCTTCGCCTCGACCCTGCCGGCGCTGCTGCAGGGCGGCGACATCGACACCGCCATCAACCCGGTCGCCCTCAACCATTACCTGAGCTTCCACGCCGTGGTGCCGGCGCCGCACACCCTGCTCAAAGGGGTGGAAAAGCTGCCGCCGGCCAGCTGGATGCGCATCGATGCCCAGGGCAACTGCGAGCAGCACACCTGGTGGCAGCTCGACTACGGCCCGCACGAGGCCGAACGCAGCTTCGCCCTCGAAGACTGGCGCGATCGCGTGCTGGACAGCCTGCGCGACGCCGTCGCGGTGCGCCAGCGCGCCGCCGTGGACGTCGGCGTGCTGCTCTCCGGCGGCGTGGACTCCAGCATGCTGGTGGCGCTGCTGCGCGAGGTCGGCGTGGAGCGCCTCTCGACCTTCTCCATCGGCTTCGCGGATGCCGGCGGCGAGCGCGGCGACGAGTTCGTCTACTCGGACCTGATCGCCCAGCGCTTCGCCACCGATCATCACCAGTTGCGCATCCAGGAAGCGGAGATCCTCAGCGAGCTGCCGGCGGCCTTCCGCGCCATGAGCGAGCCGATGGTCAGCCATGACTGCATCGCCTTCTACCTGCTGTCCCGCGAGGTGGCGAAGCACTGCAAGGTGGTGCAGAGCGGCCAGGGCGCCGACGAGCTGTTCGCCGGCTACCACTGGTACCCGCAGGTGAACGGTGCCAGCGATCCGCTGGACGCCTACCTGCGCGCCTTCCGCGACCGCGATTTCGACGAGTACCGCGCCACCGTGCTGCCGGCCTGGGTCAGCCGCGACTTCTCCGCCGAGTTCGTCGCCGCACATTTCGCCGCCGCCGGCGCCAGCGAGGCGGTGGACAAGGCGCTGCGTCTGGACAGCACCGTGATGCTGGTCGACGACCCGGTCAAGCGCGTCGACAACATGACCATGGCCTGGGGCCTGGAGGCGCGCACGCCGTTCCTCGACTACCGGCTGGTGGAGCTGTCGGCGCGTATCCCGGCGCGTTTCAAGCTGCCCGACGGCGGCAAGCATGTGCTCAAGGAAGCGGCGCGCAAGGTCATTCCCGCCGAGGTGATCGACCGTCCCAAGGGCTACTTCCCGGTGCCCGGCCTCAAGCACCTGGACGGCGCCACCCTGGACTGGGTGCGCAGCCTGCTGCTGGACCCCGGCCAGGATCGCGGCCTGTTCGATACCCGCATGCTGGATCGCCTGCTCAGCGACCCCGAGGGACAACTCACCCCGCTACGCGGCTCCAAGCTCTGGCAGCTGGCCGCCCTGAATCTGTGGCTCAGTGAACAAGGACTGTAAACGTGACCTCGATGACACCCCCGCCGAACGGCAGGAGACGCCCCATGTCCAAGTCTTCCTCCCATGGTCAGTACGAACAGCGTCTGCAGCGTGGCCAGGCGCCCTCCTACCAGCGCCTGCAGGCGCGCCTGGCCGAGGAAGGCCAGGGCGAGGTCGGTGTTCCGCAGATCCTGCAATGCGGCTGGGGGCGCCTGCTGCTCGGCCACACCTTCCCGGACGCCGAAGGCCTGGCCAGTGAGCTGCTCAAGGAAAATCCCGGCGAGCGCGACATCGCCCTCTATGTGGAGGCGCCACAGCAGGTGCTGTCCTACGCGCCGCAGCAGCTGTTCCTCGACCCCTCGGACACCCTGCGCCTGTGGTTTTCCGACTACCGCCCGGCGCGGCGCAGCTTCCGCGGCTTCCAGATCCGCCGCGTGCAGAGTGACGCCGACTGGCAGGCGGTCAACCGCCTGTACCAGACGCGCAGCATGCTGACCGTCGACCCGCAGCGCCTGACCCCGCGCGCCGAGGGCGGCCCGGTGTACTGGCTGGCCGAGGACACCGACACCGGCCAGGCACTGGGCACGGTGATGGGCCTCAATCACCAGGAGGTGTTCCAGGACCCGGAGCGCGGCAGCAGCCTGTGGTGCCTGGCGGTCGATCCGCAGTGCCCGCGACCGGGGGTCGGCGAGGCGCTGGTGCGCCACCTGATCGAGCATTTCCAGTCGCGCAGCCTGGCCTGGATGGACCTCTCGGTGCTGCACGACAACCAGCAGGCCAAGGCGCTGTACGCCAAGCTGGGCTTTCGCAACCTGCCCACCTTCGCGGTCAAGCGGCGCAACAGCATCAACCAGGCCCTGTACCTGGGGCGCGGTCCGCAGGATGAGCTCAACCCCTACGCGCGCATCATCGTCGACGAGGCCCTGCGCCGCGGCATCGAGGTGCAGGTGGACGACGCCGAGGCAGGGCTGTTCACCCTCAGCCACGGCGGGCGGCGCATCCGCTGCCGGGAGTCGCTCAGCGACCTGACCAGCGCGGTGAGCATGACCCTCTGCCAGGACAAGCGCCTGACCCACCGCTGCCTGCGCAAGGCCGGCCTGTTCCTGCCTGCCCAGCAGTTGGCGGCCAGCGCCGAGGACAACGCCGCGTTCCTCGCCGAGCACCGGCGTGTGGTGGTCAAGCCGCTGAACGGCGAGCAGGGCCAGGGCGTGGCCGTCGACCTGCGCAGCGAAGACGAACTGGAACAGGCCATCGGCGCCGCCCGCGTCTTCGACAGCCGCGTGCTGCTGGAAAGCTTCCATGAAGGCCGGGACCTGCGCGTGCTGGTCATCGGTTTCGAGGTAGTGGCCGCCGCGCTACGCCACCCCGCCGAGGTGATCGGCGACGGCCAGCGCAGCATCCGCGCGCTGATCGAGGCGCAGAGCCGGCGCCGCCAGGCCGCCACCGGCGGCGAAAGCCGCATCCCGCTGGACGAGGAAACCCAGCGCACCCTGCTCAACGCCGGTTTCGACTACGACAGCGTGCTGCCGAACGGCCAGCACCTGGCCGTGCGGCGCACCGCCAACCTGCACACCGGTGGCATCCTCGAGGACGTCACCGCGCAGTTGCACCCGGCGCTCGCCGAGGCCGCCGTGCAGGCGGCACGCGCCCTGGACATCCCGGTGGTCGGCGTGGACCTGCTGGTCACCGCCGCCGACCAACCGGACTATGTGTTCATCGAGGCCAACGAGCGCGCCGGACTGGCCAACCACGAACCGCAACCGACCGCCGAACGCTTCATCGACCTGCTGTTCCCGCTCAGCCAGACGCAGGGCTGAGGCGTCGCGCGCCAAGGAGTCATCATGTCCCACCCCCTGCCCGACCCGGATACGGCCTACCTGCGCCAGGTGCTGCTGGAGATGCTCGCCATCCCCAGCCCCACCGGCTTTACCGATACCCTCGTGCGCTATGTCGCCGAGCGCCTGGACGAACTGGGCATTCCCTACGAGCTGACCCGGCGCGGCACCGTGCGCGCCACCCTCAAGGGCCGGCTGAACAGCCCGGACCGCGCGATTTCCGCGCACCTGGACACCATTGGCGCCAGCGTGCGCGAGATCAAGGACAACGGCCGCCTGTGCCTGGCGCCGGTGGGCTGCTGGTCGAGCCGCTTCGCCGAGGGCAGCCGGGTCAGTCTGTTCACCGATGGCGGGGTGATACGCGGCAGTGTGCTGCCGCTGATGGCTTCCGGACACGCCTTCAACACCGAGGTGGACAGCCTGCCGGTGAGCTGGGACCACATCGAGCTGCGCCTGGACACCCTGGCCGCCAGCCGCGCGGAAGTGGAAGCGCTGGGCGTGCGGATCGGCGATGTGGTGGCCTTCGATCCGCTGCCGGAGTTCAGCGACAGCGGCCACCTCAGCGCCCGCCACCTCGACGACAAGGCCGGCGTCGCCGCCCTGCTCACCGCCCTGAAGATGGTGGTGGACAGCGGCATCGAGCCGCCCATCGACTGCCACCCGCTGTTCACCATCACCGAGGAAATCGGCTCCGGCGCGGCGGCCGCCCTGCCCTGGGATGTCAGTGAGTTCGTCGGCGTGGACATCGCCCCGGTGGCGCCGGGGCAGAGCTCCAGCGAACACGCGGTGACCGTGGCCATGCAGGATTCCGGCGGCCCCTACGACTATCACCTGTCGCGCCACCTGCTGCGCCTGGCCGAACAGCAGGACATCCCGGTGCGCCGCGACCTGTTCCGCTACTACCACAGCGACGCCCAATCGGCGATCGCCGCCGGCCACGACATTCGCACCGCGCTGCTGGCGTTCGGCTGCGACGCGACCCACGGCTACGAACGCACCCACCGCGACAGCCTGCTGGCGCTGACCCGGCTGATCGCTGCCTACGTGATCAGCCCGCCGGTATTTGCCAGCGACGCCAAGCCGGCCCAGGCCTCGCTGGAGCCCTTCAGCCACCAGCTCGAGCACGAAACCCAGATGGAACCGGAAACCCGCGTGCCGGCGGTGGACAGCCTGGTGAGCTGCGGCAAGGACAAGGGCTGAGGAACGGGAGGGCGGGCTTTGCATTCGCCCGCCCGCCCACTAGCATGGCGGCCGCATTCCGGAGAGCCTTCATGCTGATTCCCCACGACCTGATCGAAGCCGAGACCCTGACCCGCCTGCTGGAAGACTTCGTCACCCGCGAAGGTACCGACAACGGCGACGACACCCCGCTGGACACCCGCGTCGCCCGCGCCCGCCGCGCCCTGGAAAAGGGCCAGGCGGTCATCGTCTTCGACCCGGACAGCCAGCAGTGCCAGCTGGCCCTGCGCGAGGAGGTGCCGAAGGAGTGGTTGGAGGAATAACGGGGGCTGGGTGCAGGGCGACGGCGGCCAGATAAGCGGGCCCGCACAGACCCTCAGATCCGCGCGCCCTCGCGCTCCCAGGCACAGCGCATGCGCAGCTCGCCCTGGCGGGGACTGTGCAAGCCGCTTTCCGACTCCCAGTGAAAGGTGTGGGTGCCGCTCAGCTCGGTTTCCAGGTGCACCACCGCGCTGCTCCAGTACAGCCGCCGCAGCAGCTCTTCGAACTGCGCGACCCACAGCTTCCATTCGTACTCGATGCCGGGATAGCTGGCGCCGAAATGGATCACCTGGGTCTGGAACAGACCGGCCCCGGGCTGCTCGCAACAGGAGAACATCTCCCGCCCCAGGAAGCTCCATTGCTCATCCGGCAGCTCGGCCAGCATGCGGCGATTGTGGGCCTGGCGCACTTCGGCGCCCAGCGGGTCGGTGGCCGGCCAGCCACGAATGCAGCCATAGACGATGGATTCGGCTTGCACGGATCAATCTCTATCCAGAGAAACGGTCTGGGCGGGGAAGCTAGCACAGGGGCGCGCAGGACGCATCAGCCGCGCCGGCGCAGCGCCAGGGTCACCAGCAGCATGACAGCGGCCATCAACGCCAGCACCGTGAACGGCAGCCGGTAGCTGCCGGACAGGTCACGCAACAGGCCCACCAGCAGCGGCATCACACAGGCCAGGGTGTAGCCGACCGACAGCATCATCGCCGTCCAGCGGCTGACCTCCAGCGGCGAGTTCACCTCGTACATGGGCAGGATCAGCGCCAGCGCGAACGAACTCGACAGCGCGATGCCGAGCAAGGCCGCCGTCAGTTCGGGCTGGAAGGCCGGCGCCAGCGCGATCAGTGACAGGCACAGCAGCGCCAGCGTGGAGCAGCCACCCAGCAGCAGCGGCCGGCTCACGCCCCGGTGCGCCAGCCAGGGCACCAGGAATGAACAGGGCATGCCGGCCAGCATGAACAGGCTGAGCAGGCCGTTGCTGCGCATCGCCCCTAGACCGGCCTCGCCGTAACGCGCCACCAGCCAGGTGCTCAGCGCATAGAACAACCCCGACTGCAGGGCAAAGAAGGCCGTGATCAGCCAGGCGCGCGGCACCGTCCATGGCAGTCCACCGGTTGGCACCAGCCCGGGCGGCTCGCTGCGGTTGGGCAGGCGCAGCCATAACAATGCGGCCAGCAGCGCCGGCAGTGCCCAGAAGGCCAGCGCCAGCGGCCAGCGGTCGGCGAAACCGTGGGTCAGTGGCTGGGTCAGCACCACGCCGGCGGCGCCGCCCATGGACATGCTCAGGGAAAACCAGCCGATGGCCGCGCCCAGGCCCTGGGCGAAGTGACGCTTGATGAAGCCGGACATCAGCGGACCGGCCACGGCGATGCCGATGCCGACCAGCGCGGCGCTGCCGATCAGCACCAGGCTGGAAGTGGCGGCCAGGCGCAGCGACAGCGCCAGGGCGATCAACAGCAGGCAACCGAGCAGGGTGCGTTCCAGCCCAACGCGCTGCGCCAGGCGGGGCGCCAGCGGCGCCAGCAGGCCCATGAACATCACCGGCAGCACAGTGGTCAGGCTGATGCTGGCGCGACTCAGCGCCAGCTCGGTGGCGATGCGTTCGATCAGCGGCGCCAGCGAGGTGATGCCGGGCCGCAGGTTCAGCGCGGCCACGACCAGCGCCAGCAGCAGCAACAGGCGGGAGGGAGAACGCATGCGGAAACATCCGGAACGGTTGACCAGCCGGGCACCCTACACAGGCGCCCGCCGGCCGGCAAGCGTCATGCCCCGCGCTTGGCGCGCAGCTTCTCGGTCATGGCGATCATCTGCTGGTAGATTACCTCCGGGTTCTGCCGCTTGATCGCCCAGGCCATGCGCCCCTGTTCGTGAGGCAGGATCATGAAGGTGCCCTTGGCGACTTCCGCGAAGATGTAGTCGGCGATGTCCGCCGCGCTGATCGGCGAGCTGTCCAGCAGCTTGCCCACCTGCGCCTTCATGGCCGGGTCCGGGCCGCGAAAGGAATCCAGCAGGTTGGTCTGGAAGAACGACGGGCAGACCACATGCACGTCGATGCCCTGCGGCTTGAGTTCCACCAGCAGGCTTTCCGAGAGCGCCACCACGCCGGCCTTGGCCACGTTGTAGTTGCTCATCGCCGGCGCCTGCATCAGTGCGGCCAGCGAGGCGATGTTGATGAGGCGCCCCTGGCTGCGTTCGAGCAGCGGCAGGAAGGCCTTGCAGCCCTTGATCACGCCCATCAGGTTGATCGACAGCTGCCAGTCCCAGTCCTCCAGCGACAGGTCGCTGAAGAAGCCGCCGGAAGCCACGCCGGCGTTGTTGACCACCACATCGATGCCGCCCAGACGCGCCTCGCAGGCCTGGGCGAAGGCGGTGAGCTGGCTGTAGTCGCGCACGTCACAGCGCTGGGTGAAGCCATCGCCGCCCGCCTCGCGCACCAGGGCCAGGGTTGCTTCCAGGCCGTCCGGGTTGATGTCTCCCAGCGCGAGTTGCCAACCCTCGCGGGCCCAGCGAAGCGCGATTTCCCGGCCCAGTCCAGAACCGGCGCCGGTGATCATGATGCGGTTGTGCATAGCGGTATCGCCCTTCTTGTTGTTGTGCCGTGCCGGAGTCTAATCCGCTCGCCGGCAGCCGATGGGCGTTATCAGGGGGGTGAATGAATGCGGAAAAGCTCGCGAATGAAAATTCGCTCCCACGTGGTCCAGGAGCCGCACTTGCCTTATTTGTGGGAGCGCACTTGTCCGCGAGTTTCTAGCCGTGGCGCTCGTGCGGGACCCACCCAAAGCTCGCGACTGAAGTCGCTCCTACTGGTTCGGGTGCACGCCCTACTTCATGCCCAGCCTTCGCGCCAGCTTGTGCAGGTTGCTGGGGTCCAGTTCCAGCAGGCGGGCGGCCTGGGCCCAGCTGCCGCCGGTCGCCTCCAGGGCCTGGCGGATGGCCTGGCGCTGGCAGGCATCGACGACGACCCGCAACGGCTGCGGGTCGGTCACCGCCAAGACCGCGCCGGCGCTCTGCGCCGCCGACGGCGGCGCACTGGCGGTGCTGTCCAGATCCAGCAATTCCGGCTCCAGGGTGAGAATCGCGCCGCGCTCGCCGCCCCGGCTGAGCAGGCGCAGCGCCGCACGGCTGATCACATGCTCCAGCTCGCGCACATTGCCCGGCCAGGGATATGCCAGCAGCGCCTGCTCGGCGGCCGGCGACAGGCGCACGCTGCGCAGCCCCAGGCGCGTGCGGTTCAGCTCCAGGAAGTGACCGGCCAGCAGCAGCACATCGTTGCCGCGCTCGCGCAACGGCGGGATCGGCGCCGGGTAGACCGACAGCCGGTGATAGAGATCGGCGCGAAATAGCCCCTCGCGCACGCTCTGCTGCAGGTTGCGGTTGGTGGCGGCGATGATGCGCACATCCACGCGGCGCGGCTGGTCGGTGCCCAGGCGCTGGATTTCGCCGTTCTGCAGGGTGCGCAGCAGCTTGGCCTGAACGCTCAGCGGCAGTTCGCCCACCTCGTCGAGGAACAGGGTGCCGCCATTGGCCGCCTCGAAACGTCCCGGTCGCTCGCTGCTGGCGCCGGAGAAGGCGCCCTTGGCGTGGCCGAACAGTTCGCTTTCGGCCAGGGACTCAGGCAGCGCCGCACAGTTCACATGCACCAGCGGCCGGTCGCGGCGCGGCGAATGCCGGTGCAACCAGCGCGCGAACAGTTCCTTGCCCACCCCGGTTTCGCCGAGCAACAACACCGGCAGCTCGGATTCGGCCACCACCTGCAGCTCGTGCAGCAGCGCCCGGATCGCCTCGCTACGACCGAGCAGCTCGCCCTCCACCAGGCTGACGTTCTGCTCCAGCACGTCGCTGCGCGCCATCCGCAAGCTGCGGTTCTCATGCTCCAGGCGGGTGATGCGCACCGCCGTTTCGATCAGCAGGGCACAGCGCTGCAGGTCGCGGCGCGCCGCATCGTCGAAGGTGCCGGCATGCAGCGCATCGAGAGTCAGCGCGCCCCACAGGCGACCCTCCACGTACAGGCTCTGCCCCATGCAGTCGTGCACGGGCAGCGGGTCGCCCTCCTGCCCTTCCAGCAGCCCGTCATAGGGGTCGGGAAGGCGGCTGCCCGGCTCGAACCAGGCCGGCTCGCGCTGGGCGAGGATGGTCGCCAGCCGCGGGTGCCGGGCCACCACGAAACGCCGTCCCAGCGCCTCGCGCACCAGGCCGGTCGCCGCCACCGGCAGCAGGCTGTCATCTTCCAGGCGCAGCAGCACCACGGCACCACAGCGGAAACGCTGCTGCAGGGTGTGCACCAGGCGTTGAAGGCGCACGGTGTGCGGCAATTCGGTGGCAAGGTCGGCCAGTAGGCTGTCGTCCATCATGGTGATTAGTACCGTACAGGGTCGAAAGAACCCTACTCGCTTCGGGTTATTTTGACCATTACTTTTTAAAATCCTAGCTATATCAATAGGTTGTATGTGGCACGTGCTTTGCGATAGACCAGCAAGCCTGCTCAACGGAGCCCCTGCCATGACATCCCTGATCGACCAGACCCTCGGCGACCTCGCCACCGACCTGCCCGGTGCCACCCGCGTATTTCACCAGCACCAACTGGACTTCTGCTGCGGTGGCCAGCAGACCCTGCGCGAGGCCTGCGTCAGGCGCGGCCTGGATGCCGACGCCATCACCGCGCAGCTGCAAGCATTGCACGGCGACACCGACCAGCCCGACTGGCGCCAGGCCAGCAACACCGAGCTGATCGAGCACATCCTCACCCGCTTCCACGCCCGCCATCGCGAACAGCTGCCCGAGCTGATCCGCCTGGCCAGCCGGGTGGAGCAGGTGCATGGCCAGAATCCGACCTGCCCTAACGGCTTGGCCGAACACCTGTGGAACATGCAGCAGGAACTGGAAAGCCACATGCTCAAGGAGGAAAAGATCCTCTTCCCGCTACTGCTGAGCGAGCCGCCCCATCCCCATGCGCAGGGCCCCATCGCGGTGATGCGCTACGAGCACGACCAGCACGGCGAGGCGCTGGCTCGCCTGAATGAGATGACCGACGACATCACCCCGCCGCCGCATGCCTGCAACACCTGGCGCGCCCTCTATCGCGGACTGGCGGAGCTGCGGGATGACCTGATGCAGCACATCCACCTGGAAAACAACGTACTGTTTGCCCGTTGAAGGCAGTCACCCTTACCGATCAAGCGGCCTGAACGGAGAGACGCTCATGGTGTTACACCGAGTCCACAGCCAGATCCTGCGCAGCCACCATCTGTTCGAGCCGCTCAGCGACGAGCAGCTCGATCAACTGATGCAGGGCAGCCAACTGCTCAACCTGGAGAAGGGCGACACGCTGTTCCGCCAGGGCGACCCGGCGCATTTCTTCTATTTCGTGATTTCCGGCGCAGTGAAGATCTACCGGCTCACGCCGGACGGCCAGGAGAAGGTGTTCGAGGTGCTGACCAACCGGCAGACCTTCGCCGAGGCGATGATGCTGATGGACACCCCCAACTACGTGGCCTCCGCGCAGACGGTCACGCCCACCCAGCTGTACCGGTTCCCCAACGCCACCTACATGCGCCTGCTGCAGGACAACAACCGCCTGGCCTTCGCACTGCTCGGCAAGCTGAGTATCCGCCTGCACCAGCGCCTCAACGAGATCGAGACCCTGTCGCTGAAGAACGCCACCCACCGCGTGGTGCGCTACCTGCTCACCCAGCTTGGCCGCGTGCAGGACGGCAGTCCGTCCTTCGAGCTGCCGATGACCCGCCAACTGGTGGCCGGTCACCTGTCGATCCAGCCGGAGACCTTCTCGCGGATCATGCGCCACCTGCTGGACGACGGCATCATCAGCCAGGAAGGCCGGGTGATCACCATCCTCGATCGCCAGCGCCTGGAGCAGTTCGAATGAACCGGCACACGCCAAACGCCATGGGGAGGTAACGATGGCCAGGTGTCTCTACTGCCAGCAGGACAATCCATCTGCGCGTGACGACTGCCAGGACTGCGGCATGCCGCTGCCGGCGCTGGAGGAGCAGGCGCGCGAAAAGCGCCTGCGGCGCTTCGCGGCCTTCTGCATCGGCCTGACGGTGTTCTGTTTCGTGATGTTCTTCTGGCTGCCGCGCAGCATCAGCTGACCGGCTTAACGCAGGAAGGCCACCACCTGTTCGGCGTCGAAGGGCCAGTTCAGCTCGGCACCGCTGTCGCAACGGCGGAGCACCGGAATCGTCAGGCCGTAGCGCTCCACCCACTCCTCGCGCTCGCTGATGTCGACCAGCTCCACCAACAGGCCGTGCTCGACGAAGGGCATCAGCAGTGCCTCGGCCACTTCGCACAAGTGGCAGCCGAGGGTACCGAACAGTTGGCATTCAGGAAGCATGGGCGTTCTCCGGACGGGGGCGCGCAGTATACCGCGCGCCATCCTGTCGGCAGCGGCAAGGAACCTTGCAGCGCAGCGGGGCTCGAAACGGGGAGTTCACACCCGTCAGGAGAACGCGCATGGCCACGAATGATCCGTTCGAACCCCTCAATCCCGGCAGCACCACCGGTTCCGCCAGCAGCGGCGCCGGCATGGGCACCTTCGGCTCCATGGGCAGCGGCGGCACGGGCGGGCAGCGCCCCTTCGACAAGGAGGTGCACCGGCGCAACCTGCATGATGTCCAGCGCGCCATTTCCCGGGAATTCCAGACCCTGATCAGCGACGCCGAAAGTCTCCTCAAGCAGACCACCGGCAGCGCCAGCGGCCAGACCGAAGAGCTGCGCAATCGCATCAACGCCAACATCGAGCGCGCCAAGGGCCTGCTCAAGGACAGCGAGAACAGTCTGCGCGAGCAGAGCCAGGCGGCCCGCCAGGCCACCGAGGACTACCTGCACGAACATCCCTGGCAATCGCTGGGCATCGCCGCCGGCGTCGGCTTCCTCCTGGGACTGCTCAGCGCACCGCGTCGCTGAGGGGAGCGACCATGGACGAGAACCTCACTCCGCCTTCCGCCGCGGCCCAGAGCCGCGCCGACGACGGGCCATCGGTGCGCCGCATTGGCGGCGCCCTGCTCGGCCTGCTGGAAGGTCACGTGGAATTGCTCGGCCTGGAAATCAAGGAGGAAAAGGCCCGCACGCTGCGCTTGCTGACCTACGCGGCGCTGGGTCTGGTGTTCGGCCTGCTGCTGGTGATCGGCCTGTCCTCGGCCATCGTCATCGCCGCCTGGGACGAACATCGCATGCTGGCGATCCTGGGTCTCTGCGTGCTGTATGCCATCGGCGTGGCCATCTGCTTCGGCAAGGCGAAGAGCCAGGTCCGCAACCAGGCAAGACCCTTCCACGACACCCTTGAAGAAATGGCCCGCAACCGGGAGCGCCTGTTGCCATGAACGAACCCTTGAGCCGACCGGCCTCGATGGATCAACACAAGGAGCTGATTCGTCTGCGCATGGAAATGTATCGCCAGCAGGTGCTGTACAACGCCGAGCCGCTGCGTCATCCGCTCGACCATATTCGCCAGCTGATGGGCGGCGCCCCCGGGCGTTACCAGGATGCCCGCAAGGCGCCCTGGGTGATCGGCGCCACCGCCTTCCTCGCGCTGTTCGGCAAGCGCCTGGGCCGTGTCGGCACCCTGGCCCGCCTGGGATTGCTGATCTACCCCATGTTCAAGGCGGCGCAGGTGGCCAAGGAGGTCAAGCAGGAGTACGACCAGCAAACGGCCAGGACGGGGGAATGGGCAGAAGCTCCAGCGGTGTCGCCCGAGGCCGTGACCCCGCCGGTGAACACCCGCGCACCGGACGTGCCCGGATAGCTCCGGTCGCCCTACAGCTGTCCTGCCCGCGCGGCGTAGTCGTGGCTGTTGTCGCGATGGGTGACCAGCACCGCCTCCATCTCCTCGCGCAAGCGCGGGTCGCCGAGTTGCGGCAGCAGGGCTTCCAGCTTGCGGATCACCCATTGCTGGCCTCGATCCACCAGTTTCAGGCGTTCGACCAGATCGGGGATGGCCATGCACTTCTCGTAGAAGGCTCCGCGCTCCCTGGTGGGCTCGGCGCCCATCTGCAACAGGCAGTCGCGCAGGCGCCGACAGCTGTCCGCCTCCCCGCGATGGATCTGCTGCAGCACGCTGCGCTGCGCCTCGCTCTGCACTTCTTTCAGGCTGGCGGCAGCCACCTGCGCGCCGGCGCGCTCGGCGGCCAGAAGCTCGTTGAATGCGGCAATCAATGCCTCGCGCTCGTTGTTGTTCATCGCATGGCTCCTCTCTATGCAGCGTGCAGCCCATGCTAGTCGCTCGTTTACGAGGGCCGACAATGAAATAAATTGCTCCAGACCTGCACCATTACTGATGCAAAGCCAACCAAAAGGCCATTGATATCAATTTTCCTGCACCCGAAAGCCAATTTATTTCATTTGTCTTGATCTCGGTCCTTGTACAGACTTGCACGCCTTTCGCCTTGCCGCCGTACCCTGCTGGACATCATGGCCCTTCCGGTTTCCCCCCTGCCCGCCTGGCTTGCCAACCTGCTGCCTACCAACCCTTCACCGCGTCCTCGCGAGTGGCTGCGCGCCACCCTGGGCGCCGGCCTGGCGGTCGCCCTGTGCACCTGGGTCAACAGTCAACTGTTCGGTTTGCCGCTGACGCTGCACCTGCTCGGCCCGCTCGGCGCCTCGGCGCTGCTGCTGTATGCGGTGCCCTCCGGCGCGCTGGCCCAACCCTGGTCGCTGCTGGGCAGTTATGCCGTGGCAGGCCTGTGCGCCGCGCTGGTGGTTCACTTCCACGGCGGCGAGGTCGGTCTGTGGGTCGCCGCGCTGACCCTGGGTGTATCGCTGCTGCTGATGTACCTGCTGCGCTGCCTGCACCCCCCGGGCGGGGCCATGGCGCTAAGCCTGATCGTGACGGGTGCGGACACCCAGGGCGCGGGGCTCGCCCTGGTACTGCCCGCCTTCAGCGGCGCGCTCACGCTGCTGGTCAGCGCCCTGATGTACAACAACCTGACCGGCGTCCGCTATCCGAAGGCTGCCGCCAGCTCCAACGAGCTGCATGGCACCGCCGATCCGCTGCCGGAGCAACGCACCGGCGTGTCCCCGGACGATCTGCGCCAGGCTTTGGACGAGTTCGACGGCTTCGTCGACATCACGCCCGACGACCTGGAACAGCTGCTGCGCAGCACCGAGCGTCATGCCCTGCGCCGGCGCATGGGCGACATCAACGCGGCGCAGATCATGTCCCGCGACCTGCGTATCGCCAGCCCGACCACCACTGTCGACCAGGCGCTGGCCATGCTCAAGCGCCATCGGCTGCGCAACCTGCCCGTGCTGGAGAACAATCGGCTGGTGGGCATCGTCAGCGTCATCGACCTGATCGGCCAGTCGCGCCGCCGCCAGTTGTGGCCGCTGGGCCGCCGCCGGGAAACCCTGCTGCGCGAGGTGATGACCTGCCCGGTGGTGAGCGTCGACCACCGGCTGCATCTGGCCGAGCTGATCACCCTGATGTCCAGCCAGGGGCTGCACTGCGTGCCGGTGCTGGAGAATCAGGTGCTGGTGGGCATGATCACCCAGACCGATGTCATCGCCGCCCTGCAACAGGATCTGCTGCGCCAGGCCGGCTGATCAGATCATCGGATCCCAGCGCTGCGACCAGTCGCTGGGACGCGCCAGCACGTCGTGCAGGAGGCCGATGGCCTGGCGCAATACCTGGCTGTCGCGCTCGCGCGAATAGACCAGGTAGATCGGGTAGCTGAATTCGGGCGCCTGCGGCACGCGCTCGAGCGCCCCGCTGGCCAGGTAATGCTCGACCACCCGACTGCGGAAGTAGCCGCTGCCACCCTGCTGCAGGAGGTACTGCAGGGCCAGCGGCCCCAGGTTGAAGGCCAGGGAGGCGCGCGCCCGCTCGGGCAGCGCCGCGTCGTGACGCTGCCGGAACGGCTCGCCCCAGTCCACATACACGTAGGGTTCGGGCTTGGCCGGGTTGCGCACCTGGATCAGGCGCTCCTCGAGCACCGGCTCCACCTGCAGGCCCGGCCAGTAGCTGGGGTGGTAGACCAGCACGCAGTCGAGCAGGCCCAGCTCCAGGCGTTCCTGCAGGTAACCGTTCTCCCCCACCTCGGCGCGAATCGCATGGCCGGGAATCCGCTCGCGCAGCTCAGCGACCCAGGACAGCATCAGCGGGTTGCACAGGCTCATCTCGCCGCCCACCGCCAGACTGGAATCGCATCCTTCCGGCAGCGGCAGGTCGCGGCGCGCAGCCTCCCAGCTCTGCACCAGCTGGCTGGCGTAGCCGATGAACTTCTCGCCGTTGGCGGTCAAGCGCGCGCCGGCGCGGTTGCGCACGAACAGCGAACAGCCCAGCTGGGCTTCGAGTTTCTGCACCCGCGCGGTAATGGCCGTCTGGGTGACATGCAGGCGCTCGGCGGCGGCAATGAAGCTGCCGCCCCGGGTGATTTCCAGAAAGGTTCGAGCCAGCTCGATGTCCATGGATGCACTTGTCTGAAGGGCTGGGCGGCCCATTCTAGTGGCTGCGCTCCGGCAGGACGACCCGGACGAAGGTCGTCCGGCGACTACAGGCGGAAGCGCGTGACCAGTCCGTTGAGCCCCACCGCCAGCCGCGACAGCTCCTGGCTGGCGGCGCTGGTCTGGTTGGCGCCGGCGGCACTCTGCAGCGACAGGTCGCGGATCGCCACCAGGTTGCGGTCCACCTCGCGCGCCACCTGGGCCTGTTCCTCGGCGGCGCTGGCGATCACCAGGTTGCGTTCGTTGATGCCGGCGATGGCCTGGGCGATCTGCTCCAGCGCCTCACCGGCCGCCTGCGCCACGTCCTCGCTGCTGCGGGCCCGCTCCAGGCTGTGCTGCATGGCACCGACCGCCTGCTCGGTGTCCTGCTGCACGCCGCCGATCATCTGCTCGATCTCTCGGGTCGACTGCTGGGTGCGGTGCGCCAGTGCGCGCACTTCATCGGCCACCACCGCGAAGCCGCGCCCGGCATCCCCGGCACGGGCGGCCTCGATGGCGGCGTTGAGCGCCAGCAGGTTGGTCTGATCGGCGATGGCGCGGATCACGTCGAGCACCTGGCCGATGTCGCGTACCTTGACCGCCAGTTGCCCCACCTGGCCGGCGCTGCTGTTGACCTCGGCGCTCAGCTGGCGGATGGCGCCGACAGTCTGCTTCACGGCATCGCGGCCCTGCAGGGCGGTGCGGTTGGTTTCGCCGGTGGCCTGGGAGGTATCCACCGCGCTGCGGGCCACCTCCTCCACCGCACTGGTCATCTCGTTGACGGCGGTGGCGGCCTGCTCGATCTGGTCGTTCTGCTGGTGCAGGCCGCGCGAGGAGTTCTCGGTGACCGCGTTCAGCTCCTCGGCGGCCGAGGCCAGCTGACTGGAGGAGTCGGCGATCTGCTGCACGGCACTGCGCAGGTTGCCCTGCATGGTGCGCAGGGCGTCCAGCAACTGCGCCGGCTCGTCGCGACCGGTGACGCGGATCTCGCGGGTCAGGTCGCCGGCCGCCACGGCGAGGGCTTCCTCCAGCGCCTGGCCAAGCGGCACCAGCAGGCTGCGGGTGAACAGCCAGGCCAGCAGGATAGTCAGCAGCGCCGCCGCCACGATGACCACGATCACGCCGACGATGGCGTTGCCGTAGACGTTTTCCGCAAAGCGTGCCGCCTTGCCGGCCGCGGCGCGATTGAAGTCGAGCAGCGCGCCCAGGCTGCTGGACATGTCATTGGCATGCTGGTTGATGGCGCCGGCCAGCACCTCCATGGCCTGCGCGTCGTTGCCGGCGCGGATGAAGTCCATCAGGCGCGCATGCTCGCCCAGGTAGTTGCGCTGGTGGCGGGTGAAGCGCTCGTACAGCTGGCGCTCCTCCTCGTCGTTGAGGTAGCGGCGATACTCCCGCTCCAGGCCATCGAGCGTGCCCAGCAACTCGTTCAGCTGCGCCAGGGTCTGCTGCTGGCTGCGCTCGTCGCGCACCGCCGACAGGCGCAGGGTGACCGCGCGGATACGCAGCATGGTGCGATCCAGATCGCTCAGCGCCAGGATACTCGGCAGCCAGTTCTCGTCGACGTCCCGGGATTGCTCGCGCATGACCGACATCTGATTGAGCGCGAATAGCCCCAGCAGCAGCACCACAAACGCAATCAGGCCAAATCCCAGCGCGGCGCGTGGCGCCACTTTCATATCTCGGAACATCGATGGATCACTCGTACATAGCGGGCAGGATGGATCGTGACCGAACGGTCACATTACGGGTATCGACGTCCACCCCAGTACCTTTAATGCATTTTTCTACCGCTGGTCGGCCGAGCCGCGCGCCGGCAGGATGGCCAGGAAGTTGTCGCGCGCCACCCGCCGCGCCACCGGGGCCGGTAGTGCGTCGAGGAACGGGCGGAAGTCGTGGATGAGTTCGCCCAGGCTGCCAAAGCTGCCCACCACGTCGGAGCCGAGCATGAAACGCTCCGGGTAGCGTTCCACCAGGTCCACCCAGCGCGGATCGGGCCGGCCCTTGGCGTCCAGCAGGTACGGCCGCAGCACCGTCCAGGACAGGTCGATGTACAGGTTGGGATAGTCCTCCAGCAGGCGCGCCAGGGTCGGACGCAGGAATTCCAGTTTCTCCTGGTGCCGATGGATTTCCATGCTGGTGCCAGCGTGCGCCCAGATGAAGCGCACATGGGGGTGGTTGCGCAGCGCCTCCTCAATTTCCGGCAGGTACAGCGGGTTGCGCTCGCGCTTGGAGGTGATGTTGGCGTGCAGCAGCACCGGCAGGTCGTATTCGGCGGCCAGATGGTAGACGCGCCGTAGTGCCTCGTTGTTGGCGCGCGGCACATCGCCATAGGTGAGCGCGGTAAGGTCATCGTGCCGGGTGAACACCTCACCTATGCCCTGCCAGAGCCCGGGGTCAAGCTCCAGCATGCGACGGATATGAGCGTCGGCGTTCTTGTCGGCGGGGTTGAAACCGGTCAGGAAGGGGTGCACGCGGCGCCGGCGATCCGCCGGCAGGGCCTTCACCGCGGCGGCGACGAACACATCGGTGGCGCTGTACCAGTAGGCCCCGGCATCGTCGCCCGCGTAGTAGCGCGGACGCTTGGGCTCATCCTCGTGCCATTTCTTGGCCACCGGGATGCCGGAGAGCATCACATGCTCCACCCCGGCGGCGTCCATTGCGGCGAAGAGCGCGTCCATGCCTTCGCTTTCCTGGAAGAAATCCAGGTAGTGGACATGGGCGTCGGCGAAGCGGTAATCGCGAGCCGGCGCCTCGAAGGCGGCCAGAGCCAGGCAGCAGGTCAACAGGCAGGGCATCCGTGTCACGGTCATTCCTCCCCGGGCAATGGCCGATAGACCCGGCGCCAGAGCCGGTGGTTCGCCTTGGCGAGCGATGCCTGGCTCAAGTAGGCTGCTCGGCTCCTGTCCGGTGAAGAAGTCCATGCTCTCCGTCGTCACCATCGTCCTGCCCGTGTTCGCCCTGATCCTGATCGGCTATGTGTGCCGCAGGACCAACCGCCTCGGCCCGCACGCCGCCTCGGAGCTCAACCGCTTCGTGGTCTGGCTGGCGCTGCCGGCGCTGCTGTTCAGCGTGACCGCCAACTCCAGCTGGGAACGGCTCTGGCAGCCGGGCTTCCTGCTGGCCTTCGGCGGCAGCGCGCTGGTGGTTTTCCTGCTCGCCCTGGTGTGGCGCATCCGCAAGGGGGCGGCCGCCGATGCCCAGCTGGACGCCCTCGGTGCTGCCTATGCCAACACCGGTTACGTGGGCATTCCGCTGTGCATCATCGTCTTCGGCGAGAACGGCCTGGAGCCGGCGCTGATCGCCTCGCTGGTGGTGGTGTGCGGCATCTTCGCCCTGGCGCTGGTCGGCGTCGAAGTGGCCCTGCAGGGCGAAAAGGCCCTGGGACCTGCGCTGCGCAAGGTCAGCCGGGCGCTGGCCGGTAACCCGCTGGTGGTTGCGCCGGTGCTGGGTGCACTGTGGGCCTGGGGCGGCGTACCACTGCCCAAACCCGCAAGCGATCTGCTGAGCATCCTCGGCGCCGCCACCACACCCTGCGCGCTGGTGTCGCTGGGCCTGTTCCTCGCCCACAAGCAGCAGGAAAGCACCCCCGGCGTGCTTCCGCTGGTGGCGATGAAGCTGATCCTGCAACCGCTGCTGGCCTGGTATGTGGCCTTCGAGTGGCTCGAACTGCCGACGCTGTGGGCGCACAGCGCCGTGCTGCTGGCCGCGCTGCCCACCGGCACCGGCCCCTACATGCTGGCCGAGTACTACCAGCGCAGCGGCGCGCGCGTGTCGCGGGTGGTGCTCTATTCGACCCTGGGCTCGCTGCTCACCCTGTCGCTGTGCCTGCTCTGGCTGGGCTATTGAACGCGGGGGCAATTGCAGGCCATGCGCCCGGCGAGGATCATGTGGCGCACCGCTGGACCAGGAACACACCATGACCACCGATTGCCGCTTCCTCGAAGACCTCATCCATCACGACATCCCGCTGACCCGCGCCATGCAGCTCAGCGTGCGCGCCTGGGATGGCGACAGCCTGCAGCTGGCCATGCCGCTGGCCGCCAACAGCAACCACAAGGGCACCATGTTCGGCGGCAGCCTCTACAGCCTGTGCGTGCTGGCCGGCTGGGGCTGGCTGACGCTGCGCCTGCGCGACAGCGAGCTGGGCGAAGGCCACATCGTCATCAAGGGCGGACAGATCGACTACCCGCTGCCGGTGGCCGACGACGCCGTGGCCATCTGCGCGGCACCGTCCGCGGCGGACTGGGAGAAGTTCACCAGCCAGTTCCGCCGCCGCGGCCTGGCCCGCCTGTACCTGGACATCCGCATTCCCGCCGCCGACGGCGCCGACGCCGTGCGCCTGCGCGGCGAGTACGTGCTGCACCGCTGACGGCTACTCCACCGGTGGCTGACGCAGCGCCGCCAGGTGCACGCGCAATATCCTGCGCAGCTCGACGATCGCCTCAGGCGTTTCCTGCACGCTGTGCCCACCGGGTATGACCCGCTCGGATTCCGCCCCGGGCAGGTGGGCACTGGCGTAGGGCACGATGCCGTCGCTGGAGGCTTCCAGCGGCTGATCGGGCGAGTCCTGCCCGATGATCGAGTGGTAGCGTACCGACGGCGTAATCGGCAGCCGGGCGCCCAGCTGGATCAGCGGATTGTGGCTGGCCAGGTTGTGAATGCTGGTCACGCCTTGCGTCAGAACCACCGGTTTGGCCGAGGTCGGATCGACCAGCAGCTGGGCCATTTCGTTGAGGCGCACCATCACCGATAGCGGCAACTGGATCAGTCGTGTCGCCCAGCGCGCCAGGAAATGCTCGGCGAACGGCGTGCCCTGGTGCGGCGCGGCGATGAACACCGCACGGCTGACCTGCGGCAGCGGCTGCAGGCGCTCGCGGGCCAAGTGCTCCAGCCGCTCGCTGGCCAGGCCATCGAGCTTCTGCTGCGCGAGATACGCCCGCCACGGGCCTTCGTCGAACCGCGACACCATCAGCTTGGCCAGTACGCCGCCCATGCTGTGCCCCACCAGCACCATGTCCTGCGAGGCGATGGCGGTGCCCTGCGGGTCGAAGTGGCGCAGGGTGCCCAGCAGCGCATCGCGGATCTCCTGGTGGTTTAGCGCCAGCGGCACCTGGGTGGGGTAGTAGACCTGCCAGATCTGGTAGTTCTGCCGCAGTGCCTCGTCGCCCATCACCTCGTTGGCCACGTTGATCCAGGCTTCCGGACTGCTCGCCAGGCCGTGCAGCATGACGAGGGTGCGGCGCCCGGGATCGTAAGGCTGTAGCAGGTACACATGCGGGCGCTCGAGCACCTCACCCTTGCCGATCAGGGTGAGCAGCGACTGCGCGGCGAAGCCCGAACGCGCCAGCCACACGCCATAGGCAGAAGTGAAATTGGCGGCCAGCGGGATGACCCGCCCTGCCAGCGGCAGACTGGCATGCCGGTATGGGTCGTAGGCACTGATCACCGCTTCGCGGGTGTTCAGCACCGCCTCCAGGCTGTCGCCGGGGAAGGTCACCACGGCGGTCAGCGCGATGAAGGGCGTCTCGCTCCAGCTGCGGGTGGCGCTGTGCCGGTCGACCACCCTTCGCGCCGTGCCCAGCACCAGCTCGGCACCCAGTCCGTCCCGGCGGTACTGGTTGCGCACGCCGGCGAAGCTCAGTGCCGAGGCCGGCATCAGCTCCAGGGGCTGCGACTGGCGCGGATCGAACGGCAGATCGCCGAACGCCTCGACCACCGTCCAGTCGCCGACCCGCCGCGCGCGATCCGGCTGCGCCACGCTTGCGCTGCGCTGGTAATGGCGAAACATCAGCAGCGCGGCCTGCTGCACCGCGAAGTTGTAGTAGTCGCGAACCTGGGTCTGCCGGTCGTCCAGTGCCCGCTCTTCCAGCGTGCGCCCGGTCAGGAACAGGTAGGCGTAGGCGTAACGCGCCGCTTCCAGGTAGGCCACCACCCGCTGCTCGTAGCGTGCGTCGTCCAGCCGCAGCGCCTCCTGCAGCCAGAGCTCGGCCAGCACCGACAGGCGCAGCTCATCCGACAGACCCTCGGCCACCTTCAATGCCTCACGGCACGAGGGCGGCCGATCCGCGCAGGCATCCGCCTCGATGCCGGTGACCTGCAGGGCGACCCCCACCGAGGCACTCAGCCGGCCGGTGGTCAGCACATCGCCACGCCGCTGCGCCATGTAGTCCTGGATGTCCAGGGCAGACACGCGAACCCCGGCGCAGGCGGCGAGCAGCAACAGGGTGGGCAGCAGCAGGAGACGACAGGCAAACAACGGCGTGGGCATCGGCGACAGCGCGGGCGTTCCGAGAGGGCATGGCAGTTTGCCAGATCATGCGTCCGTCAGCACAACCGCAGCCGTCACCGCTAACCCATCCGTGCAGCATCCTGCCGAGTCGCCTCCTTCGCGATGCCGGCCACCTTGACCTCCGGGAAGCGCCCGCCCATAAACTCCACCCGCCGCACCGGATGGGCAAAACTCACGCCCAGCTCGTCGAGCCCGTCGATCAGCGCCAGGTTGATCTCCTGCTGGATGTCCATGTACCGGTTGTAGTCGGCGCTCTGCATGATGTAGACGACCTCGTAGGTCATCTGGCTGTCGTCGAAGGCCAGCAGGTGGGCTCGATCGAACGTCACCTCATCCAGCCCATCGATGATGCGCTTGACCAGTTGCCCCACCTGGCGGGCCTGGGCGCTCGATGTCTCGTAGGCGATGCCGAACTTGAAGACGATGCGTCGGGTATTCATGCGCTTGTAGTTGTGCACGATCTGCCCGAGCAGGTCGGCGTTGGAACACACCACCTGTTCGCCACTCAACGCCCGAATGCGGGTGCTCTTCAGGCCAATGTGCTCGATGGTGCCGGCCACCTCGCCGAACACCACGAAGTCGCCGATCTCGAAGGGCTTGTCGATGCCGATGGACAGCGAGGCGAACACGTCGCTGAGCAGCGTCTGCACGGCCAGGGCAATGGCGATGCCGCCCACCCCCAGGCTGGCCACCAGCGCGGTGATGTTGACGCCCAGGTTGGCCAGGATCGACAGCAGCATGATGGTCCACACCACCAGGCGCACCATGATGCCGATCAGCGTGGTGGTGACCGGATTACGTGCCTTGCCGTTGCGGGTCAGACCCTCCACCCACAGGCGCACCGCCATGTCCGCCCACAGGGCCACCTGGAAGGCCAGGGCAATGAACCAGCCGTGCGACAGGGCGACTTCCCAGCGCGCCGGCAGCTCGACCACCTTCAAGCCGATCAGCAGAGAGAAGGCGAACAGCAGCAGGTGGCTGGTGTGGGCGAGCATCTGCGCCACGATACCGAGCGGCCGGCTGGCGGTTGCTTCGGCACGCTTGTGCAGCCGTTTGGTCACGAAGGACAGCGCCACGCGCAGTACCCAGTAACTGAGCAGCGTCACGGCCACAATCAGGGCGACCCGGATCCACAGCGCCTCTTCCAATAACAGCTCCCAATTCATCGCCTGAACCTCCTATCAACACGCAAAAAACGGCCTGCCCGAACGGACAGGCCCAGGTTTTTCGGGTTCGTCGGCTGGAATTAGTTCCATCGGCGGACGCGGCTGCCGGCCCGCCTTTGTGACGCGGCTTCAGCCGCGATGTGCTGGCGCAGCCCCATCGCGGCAGAAGCCGCGGGAGCGTTCACTGCCTGTCGCGATGCCCCGGCATCAGCGAGCCCAGTACCTGTTTGGCGGTCTGCCGGATGATTCCGGAGCGGTCGGGATCGCCCTGCCAGAGCGCCGATAGATAAGCCTTGGCCTGTTCCAGTTTGATGTGTGGCGGCAGCGGCGGGACATCCGGGTCGGTCTTGAATTCGATCACCACCGGCCGGTCGGCCGCCAGCGCCTCGTCCCAGGCAGCCGCCACGGCGTCTTCCCGATCGACATGGATGCCCTTCAGCCCAATGGATTCGGCGAAGCGGTGGTAGGGCACGTCGGGAATGTCCTGGGAGGCCGCGAACTTCGGATCACCCTGCATGACCCGCTGCTCCCAGGTCACCTGGTTGAGGTCCTGGTTGTTGAACACGCAGCAGACCCAGTGCGGGTTCTGCCACTCCCGCCAGTACTTGGCCACGGTGATCAGCTCGGCCAGGTTACTCATTTGCATGGCGCCGTCGCCCACCAGCGCCACCACTGGGCGATCCGGGTGCACGAACTTGGCGGCGATGGCATAGGGCACTGCGGCGCCCATGGAGGCCAGGCCGCCGGACAACGAACAGCGCATGCCCCGGCGGATCTTGATGTCCCGGGCGAACCAGTTGGCGCAGGAGCCGGAATCACAGGTGATGATGGCGTTGTCCGGCAGGCGCGGCGACAGTTCCCAGGCGACCCGCTGCGGGTTGATCGGGTTGGCGCTGGCCAGCGCCCGTGCTTCCAGGGTCCTCTCCCACTCGCCACGCCAGTGCTCCACCTGTTGGCGCCAGCCGCGGTCGGTCTTTTCTTCCAGCAGTGGCAGCAGGGCGCGCAGGGTCTCGGCGGCATCCCCATGCAGGTTCACTTCCATGGGGTAGCGAATGCTCAGCATGTCGGCGTTGATATCGATCTGCACGCCGCGCGCCTGGCCTTCCTCCGGCAGGAACTCGGCGTAGGGAAAGCCGGAGCCGATCATCAGCAGGGTGTCGCATTCAGTCATCAGCTTATAGCTCGGCTCGGTGCCCAGCAGGCCGATCGAGCCGGTGACCCACGGCAGGTCGTCCGGCAGGGCCGCCTTGCCGAGCAGCGCCTTGGCAGCGCCGGCGCCCAGCCGCTCGGCCACCGCGATGACCTCGTCGGTGGCATCCAGCGCGCCGGCGCCCACCAGGATCGCCACGCGGTTGCCCGCATTCAGCACCTCGGCAGCCTGCTGCAGTTCGCGCTCGTAGGGCACCACCTTCGGGCGGCTGTAGCCGATGCCGGAACGCACCGCGCCGTGGGCACGCGGCGGCTCGTTGTAGGGCTCGTCCTGCAGGTCGTTGGGCAGGATGATCACCGCCACCTTGCGTTCGGCAAACGCGCTGCGAATGGCGCGGTCCACCAGATGACGCACCTGGGCCGGCGCGGCGGCCTGCTGCACGAAGGCGCCGGCGACGTCCTTGAACAGGGACGCCAGGTCGACCTCCTGCTGGTAATGGGCGCCCATGGCGGTACGCGCCTGCTGGCCGCAGATGGCCAACACCGGCATGTGGTCGAGGCGCGCATCGTAGAGGCCGGTGACCAGGTGGGAAGCTCCGGGGCCTGAGGTGGCGATGCACACCCCCGGTCCGCCACCGAACTTGGCATCCGCCGAGGCCATGAACGCCGCCATTTCCTCATGGCGCGCCTGGATGAACCGAATCTTGCCATCGGCCCGGTTCAGCGCGCCGAACACGCCATTGATGCCATCCCCGGGATAGCCATAGATGCGCCGCACGCCCCACTGATAGAGCCGTTCGACGAAGTAGTCGCTGACCGTCATGTTGTTCATGGCGTGCTCCTCATGCCGGCTGACGAGGCAGTTCCGGCTTTTTGGCCGCAGACGTGCACGTGACTCCATGGCCAGGGGTTAGTTCGTGACTGGGCACAGGGGCCCGATCAGTTGCGAATCCGAGGCGGCGCCACCAGACGACTGAACTCTGGGCCAAGCGCACGATCCCCTTCTAGGCACAGTCAGAGCGAGCCGGCTCACCCAGCGATGAGGGGAACACCGTGACCGACACCATCTACCGCACCTATCGAAGCACGCCGAACCCGCTGCATGCGACGCTGCTGGCCGGGACCGTGCCGCTGTTTCTCGGCGCCCTGCTGAGCGATATCGCCTACTACCGCAGCTACCACATCCAGTGGAGCAACTTCGCTTCCTGGCTGATTGCCGGGGGGCTGGTCTTCTGCGGCCTGGCGATTCTGTTTGCCCTGGCCAACCTGATCGCTGCCGGCCGCCGGGGACGGGCCATGACCTACGTGCTGCTTCTGGTGGCGACCTGGGGGCTGGGCTTCATCAATGCCCTCCAGCACGCCAAGGACGCCTGGGCGACCATGCCGACCGGGCTGGTGCTTTCGGTGATCGTCACCCTGCTGGCCTGCTTGGCGACCTGGGTCGGCCTTGCCGGCCCGCACGCGAGGGAGGTCCGATGAAACCGTCGAATGCATTGACCGCCTCGGCGCTGGCCCTGGCACTCGCGGGTTGCGGCGGCGGTGAGGATACCGTTCAGGAATACGGCACCTCCCCCACCCTGCCTGAGCCCACGCGCGGGCTGCTGCCGAGCATGAACATTGCCGAACCGGTGCCGTGGGGCGACCAGACGCCGACCGTACCGTCGGGTTACCGCGTCACGGCCATCGCCACCGACCTGAAGATCCCGCGCCAGACACTGGTGCTGCCCAATGGCGACATTCTCGTCGCCGAGGGACGCGGCGGCAGCGCGCCGGCTCTCCAGCCGAAGGATGTGATCGCCGGCGTTATCAAGGCCAGGGGCACCACCCCGGTCGAGAGCGGCGATCGCCTGACCCTGCTGCGCGACGCCGATGGCGACGGCAGCTACGAGCTGCAGACGGTCTTCGCCGACAACCTCAACGCGCCGTATGGGCTGGCGCTGTTCGAGGGCAATCTGTACGTGGCCAACCAGGACGCCCTGGTGCGTTTCGATTATCGGGACGGGCAGACCAAGGCCAGTGGACCGCCCGCCGAGATCACCCGCCTGCCCGCCGAGATCAATCACCACTGGACCAAGGCGCTGACCATCAGCCCGGACGGCCGCTACCTGTATGTCGGTATCGGCTCGAACAGCAATATCACCGAGCGCGGCATGGAGGCCGAGGTGGACCGCGCCATGGTCTGGCAGATCGACGCGGAAACCGGCGCCTACAAGCCCTACGCCACCGGCCTGCGCAACCCGACGGCGCTGGCGATCCAGCCGGGTTCCGGGCAGTTGTGGGCGGTGGTCAACGAGCGGGACGAACTGGGCGAGGACCTGGTGCCGGACTACCTCACCTCGGTGCGCGAAGGCGGCTTCTACGGTTGGCCCTACAGCTACTGGGGGCAGAACGTCGATGACCGCGTGCGACCGCAGGATCCCGACAAGGTCGCCTCGGCCATCACCCCCGACTACGCGCTGGGTTCCCACGTCGCCGCCCTGGGCCTGGATTTCTCCACCCCGGCGATGGGCGAGCGATTCGCCGACGGGGTGTTCATTGGCGAACACGGCAGCTGGAACCGCAAGCACCCGGTGGGCTACAAGGTGATCTTCGTGCCGTTCAGCAACGGGCAGCCGGCGGGACAGCCGGTGGAATTCGTCACAGGCTTTCGAACCGAGGATGGCAAGACGCGCGGCCGGCCGGTGGGCGTGACCGTCGATCCGCGCGGGGCGCTGATCGTCGCCGACGATCTGGCCAATGTGGTCTGGCGGGTGACGCGGGCCGAGTGACCCGGACACAAGGCGCGCCCGCCGTGCGGGCGCGCGTCGCACTCGTTACGCCACGACCCGGGCGCGCGCCGCATGCAGCTTCCGGTAACTGTCGATCAGGCGCTGGTGCCGCTCGAGCCCTTCCAGCTGCAGGCTGGTCGGCGTCAGGCCGTAGAAGCGCACGCTGCCGTCGAGGCAGCCGAGCGCCGCGTCCATGCGCGGGTCGCCGAACATGCGGCGGAAGTTGACCTCGTAGTCTTCCAGCGCCAGGTCCTTGTCCAGCTGCACTTCCAGCACCGCGTTCAGGGCCTGGTAGAACAGGCCCCGCTCGACGGTGTTGTCGTTGTACTGCAGGAAGGCTTCCACCAGCTCCTTCGCGTCGGCGAACTTCTTCAGGGCGAGGCAGATGAGCAGCTTCAGCTCCAGAATCGTCAGCTGCCCCCAGGCGGTGTTGTCGTCGAATTCGATGCCGATCAGTGTGGCGATATCGCTGTAGTCATCCAGCTCGCTGTCTTCCAGCCGGCGCAGCAGCGCCCGCAGACCCATGGTGTTCAGGCTGTGCAGGTTGAGGATGTCGGAGCGGAACAGCAGGGCCTTGTTGGTGTTGTCCCAGATCAGGTCTTCCACCGGATAGATTTCCGAGTAGCCCGGCACCAGGATGCGGCACGCCGTAGCGCCCAGATGCTCATTGACCGCCATGTACACTTCATTGCCCATGTCTTCGAGGATGCCGAACAGGGTGGCGGCCTCCTCGGCATTGGAGTTTTCGCCCTGGCCGGAGAAATCCCATTCGACGAACGCATGGTCGGCCCGGGCACTGAAGAAGCGCCAGGACACCACGCCGCTGGAATCGATGAAGTGCTCGACAAAGTTGTTCGGCTCGGTCACCGCATGGCTTTCGAAGGTCGGCTGAGGCAGGTCGTTCAGGCCTTCGAAGCTGCGGCCCTGCAGCAGCTCGGTCAGGCTGCGCTCCAGCGCCACCTCGAAGCTCGGGTGGGCCCCGAACGAGGCAAACACACCGCCGGTACGCGGGTTCATCAGGGTGACGCACATCACCGGGTATTTCCCGCCCAAGGACGCATCCTTGACCAGCACCGGGAAGCCCTGCTCTTCCAGCCCCTGGATGCCGGCGAGAATTCCCGGGTACTTGGCCAGCACCTCGTGCGGCACGTCCGGCAGGGCGAGTTCCCCTTCCAGGATCTCGCGCTTCACCGCGCGCTCGAAGATTTCCGACAGGCACTGCACCTGCGCCTCGGCCAGCGTGTTACCGGCGCTCATGCCGTTGCTGAGGTACAGGTTTTCGATCAGGTTGGATGGGAAATACACCACCTCGCCGTCCGACTGACGCACGAACGGCAACGAGCAAATGCCGCGCTGCACATTGCCGGAGTTGGTGTCGTACAGATGCGAACCGCGCAGCTCGCCATCGGGGTTGTAGATCTCCAGGCAGTGGTCGTCGAGAATCTCGGCCGGCAGCGCATCGTCGTGACCGGGCTGGAACCAGCACTCGTCCGGGTGGTGCACGAACGCCGCATTGGCGAGCTCCTCGCCCCAGTACTGGTCGTTGTAGAAGAAGTTGAAATTCAGCCGCTCGATGAACTCGCCCAGCGCCGACGCCAGCGCGCTTTCCTTGGTCGCGCCCTTGCCGTTGGTGAAGCACATCGGCGAGTGCGCATCGCGCAGGTGCAGCGACCACACATTGGGCACGATGTTGCGCCACGAGGCGATCTCGATCTTCATGCCCAGGCCGGCCAGGATGCCGGACAGGTTGGCGATGGTCTGCTCCAGCGGCAGGTCCTTGCCGGCAATATAAGTACTCGCTTCGGGGTTCGTGCCGGGCAGCAGCAAGGCCTGGGCATCGACGTCCAGGTTCTCGACTTCCTCGATCACGAACTCCGGTCCGGTCTGCACCACCTTCTTCACCGTGCAGCGCTCGATGGAACGCAGGATGCCCTGGCGGTCCTTTTCCGAGATATCCGCAGGCAACTCGACCTGGATCTTGAAGATCTGCTGGTAGCGGTTTTCCGGGTCGACAATGTTGTTCTGCGACAGGCGAATGTTCTCGGTGGGAATATCGCGGGTCTGGCAGTACAGCTTCACGAAGTACGCCGCACACAACGCCGACGAAGCCAGGAAGTAATCGAACGGCCCGGGCGCTGAGCCATCGCCCTTGTAGCGGATGGGTTGATCCGCCACCACGGTGAAGTCATCGAACTTGGCTTCGAGGCGAAGGTTGTCGAGAAAGTTGACCTTGATTTCCATGCGGCACTACCGGAATACGAGAAAGAATGTTCGCCATTATCCCGGCTTTGCAGCACGAAGAAATGATCGTGGAGGGCACTTCACCCCCAGCGGTCAGGCCAAGGAAGGGTGAAGCTGGGCTGGTGTGGAATAGCCAAACCCCGGAAACGACAAAGCCCCGCATCTGCAGGGCTTTGTGTATTGAAAGTGGCGGTGAGGGTGGGATTCGAACCCACGATACGGTTTCCCGTATACACACTTTCCAGGCGTGCTCCTTCAACCGCTCGGACACCTCACCGGATCTCGATCGAGGCGTTCACCCCGTCGAGGCCCGCTAATCTAGTCGAGTGTTTTTCCAAAAGCAAATTTTATTTTTCATTTTCTTCATTTTTTTCATGCGCTTAGGGTTCCATCCGAACACTGGGGCTGGCGAGACGGGTGGAACGGCGTCCCGCATGACCCACCGGTCGGTCACCGTGCTTTACCTGACCGCCGCGGCTGGTTAACGTCAGCGCCACTGCCAACAAGGAACCCGCCATGAGTGAGCTGATCTCCTACGAATTCGCCGACGGCATCGCCACCCTCACCCTGAACAACGGCAAGGTGAATGCGATTTCCCCGGCCATGGTTGCCGCCTTCAATGCCGCGCTGGATCGCGCCGAGCAGGATCGCGCGGTGGTCATCTTCACCGGCCAGCCGGGCATTCTTTCGGGCGGCTACGACCTCAAGGTCATGACCTCCAGTCCGCAGAACGCCCTGGATCTGGTCGCCTCCGGCTCGACTCTGGCGCGCCGCATGCTGGCCCACCCCTACCCGATCATCGCCGCCTGCCCGGGCCACGCGGTGGCCAAGGGCGCCTTCCTGCTGCTGTCCTCGGACTACCGCATCGGCGTCAAGGGGCCGTTCAATATCGGGCTCAACGAAGTGCAGATCGGCATGACCATGCACCATGTGGGCATCGAGCTGTCCCGCGACCGGCTGAGCAAGGCGGCCTTCCAGCGCTCGGTGATCAATGGCGAGATGTTCGATCCGCAGGGCGCCCTGGACGCGGGTTTCCTGGATCGCGTGGTCGAGCCGGAGGCGCTGATGGCTACCGCCCGCGAGGTAGCCGGCCAGTTACTGAAGATCAACATGAAGGCCCACCGCCAGACCAAGCTGAAGGTACGCAAGGACCTGCTGGAAACCCTCGACAAGGCCATCGAACTGGACAAGCAGTACGGCTTCTGAACCCAAGCAGGGGCCGGTCGACGGCCCCTGCTCTTCGCCTTTCGCCTGATTTGCCCGGCTCAATGGACATCCGTACACTGAGCCGCCCGAATCGCCACGAGCCTGTCCATGTTGTCTGCTCTGCGCCTGTTCCTGCTGTGCGCCTACTCCGCCCTGGCCAGTCTGACTGGCCTGTTCCTGTGTCTCCTGCATCCCTTCAACCCGGAGAATACGCGGCGCTGCGCCCGTCTGTTCGCGCTGCCCAGCCAGCGTTTCCTGGGCATCCGGGTGGATGCCGATATCGAGGAACTGAACAAGCCTGATCAGGCCTGCGTGATCGTCGCCAACCATCAGTCCAACTACGACCTGTTCGTACTGGGCGGCGTAGTGCCGCCGCGCACGGTGAGCCTTGGCAAGAAGAGCCTGAAGTGGATTCCGCTGTTCGGCCAGCTCTACTGGCTGGCCGGCAACGTGCTGCTCGACCGCGGCAACGCCATCCGCGCCAAGCAGGCCATGCTGACCACCACCGAAGCCCTGCGCGACCGGCAAGTATCCATCTGGGTATTCCCGGAAGGCACCCGCAACGCCGGGACCGAGCTGCTGCCCTTCAAGAAGGGCGCGTTCCAGATGGCGATTGCCGCCGGCGCCCCCATCGTGCCGGTGTGCGTCAGCCGTTATACCGAGCTGCTGGACCTGAACCGGCCGGAAAGCGTGCGGGTGAAGGTACGCGCGCTGCCAGCCATCGCCACCACCGGACTGACGCTCGACGACATGCCGGCGCTGATGGAGCGCTGCCGTGCACGCATGAGCACGGTGATCGATGAACTGAGCGCCGAGACGGCGGCTGCACTCCCCTCAGCCGCCGGCCACTGACCTCGCCGCTCAAGCCGGCTGCGGGTCCCGGCCCTGGGCGACGAAGCGCAGCATCCACTCGCCCACCGCCTTGCCGTGGTGGGACTCCTGCAGACTGCCCAGCGCCTGTTGATACAGGACCTCGCCAAGCATGTCCTGGCGAGCATCGAGCAGCGCCTTCGAATAATCGACGACGAATTCCGGGTGGCCCTGGAAGCAGAGCACGCGGTCGTCGATGCGGAAGGCCGCGACCGGGCAGAACTCGCTGGAGGCCAGGACAGTGGCGTTCTCCGGCAGACGGGTGACCTGGTCGCGGTGGCTGATCAGCAGGGACAGGTCTTCCAGCGCCGGCTGCATCCAGGGCTCGCGATTCTCCAGGCGGTACTGGTGCAGCCCGACCCCCCAGCCCTGCTGCGCACGTTCGGTCTGGCCGCCCAGCAGCAGCGCCAGCAGCTGATGGCCGAAGCAGATGCCCAGCAGCTTGTCGCCCTTTTCATAACGCTTGAGCAGGTAGTCCTTGAGGGTCTGGATCCAGGGGTCGGTGCCGAAGGAGTCGGCCTTGCTGCCGGTGACCAGGTAGGCGTCGTAGTGCCGATCCTCGGGCGGGTACTGGCCGTCCACGACGTTGAAGGTCTCGAACTCGGCCTCGATGGGCTGGTCCGTGAACAACTGCTTGAACATGTGGCCGTAGCCGATAAAGGTGTCCGCCAGCTCCGGACGCAGGTGATCGGTTTCGAGGATGCAGATACGCAGGGGCATGAGGGGTTACTCGAAAGACAGTGCGGTGCGCCCTCTTTCTACCAGATGCCCCAGGCCCGCCGCCACTCCTGGCGACGGGCCCCGCGCACTAGAACTGCCCGCCTGTGGCCGCCTTGTCCAGCAGCAGGGACGGCGGCGCGAACCGCTCGCCGTGTCGCTCCGCCAGCTCGCGGGCACGGGCGACGAACCGCGCCACGCCGTACTGGTTGATGAACTGCAGCGCCCCGCCGCTCCAGGCGGCGAAGCCGATGCCGAACACCGAGCCGATATTGGCGTCGGCGACCGAGGTCAGCACGCCTTCCTCCAGGCACCGAACCGTCTCGATGGCCTGGATGAACAGCAGACGGTCGCGAACCTCCTGCGCCTCCGGCTGCTGCGCGGACTCGGCGAAGGCCTCCTTGAGGCCGGGCCACAGCTGTTTCTTGCCCCCGGCGGGATAGTCATAGAAGCCGCCGCCGGCAGCCTTGCCGGGGCGCTGGTGGCACTCCAGCATCGCATCGATCACGACAAAGGCCGGGTGCTCGGGGATCGACTTGCCCTCCTCGGCGAGATCGGCGCGGGTCTGCGCGCGAATATGCGCCATCAGGCTCAGCGAGACCTCGTCCGAGACCGCCAGCGGCCCAACCGGCATGCCGGCCTGGCGCGCCTGGTTCTCGATCATCGCCGCGCTGACGCCCTCGCCCAGCATGGCCAACCCCTCGTTGGTATAGGTGCCGAACACCCGCGAGGTGAAGAAGCCACGGCTGTCGTTGACCACGATGGGCGTCTTGCGGATCTGCTGCACGAAGTCGAAGGCGCGGGCCAGCGTCTCGTCGCTGGTCTGCTCGCCACGGATGATCTCCACCAGCGGCATCTTGTCCACCGGACTGAAGAAGTGCAGGCCGACAAACCTTTCCGGATGCTGCACCGCCCGGGCCAGCCCGGTGATCGGCAGGGTCGAGGTGTTCGAGGCGATTACCGCATCGGGCAGCGCGGCGGCTTCGGCCGCGGCGGTCACCCGGCCTTTCAGCTCGCGGTTCTCGAACACCGCCTCGATGACCAGGTCGCAGCCGGCGAAGTCCGCTTCGTCATTAGTGGTGCGAATGCGCGCCAGGAAAGCCTCGCGCTCGTCCGCCGTCAGGTGGCCACGACTCAGCTTCTTGTCGAGCAGGCCGGCGGAGTATGCCTTGCCCTTCTCCGCCGCCTCGACGGACACATCCTTGAGCACCACCTCGACCCCGGCGGCCGCGCTCACGTACGCGATCCCGGCGCCCATCATGCCGGCGCCCAGCACACCGACCTTGCCCACCTGACGGCGCTCTGGCGCGGACGGCCGGGACCGGCCGGCATTGATCTCGTTGAGCTGGAACCAGAAGGTGCCGATCATGTTCTTGGCCACCTGCCCGGTGGCCAGCTCGGTGAAGTAGCGGGTTTCGATCAGCTCGGCGGTGGCAAAGTCCACCTGGGCGCCTTCCACGGCGGCGCAGAGGATCTTCTCCGGCGCCGGGAAACAGCCCTTGGTCTTGTCCTGCAGCATGGCCGGGGCGATCGCCAGCATCTGCGCCACGCCCGGGTGGCTCGGGGTTCCGCCGGGCAGCTTGTAGCCCTTGGCGTCCCAGGGCTGCGTGGCCTCGGGGTTGGCGAGGATCCAGGCGCGGGCCTGGGACAGCAGCGCCTCGCGACTGCCCACCACTTCATGCAGCAGGCCGGCTTTCAGCGCCTCGCGGGGGCGCAGCTTCTTGCCTTCCAGCAGGAACGGCAGGGCCTTTTCGATGCCCAGCAGGCGCACCGTACGTACGATGCCGCCGCCGCCCGGCAGCAGACCCAGGGTGACCTCCGGCAGGCCGAGCTGCACGTCCGGCGCGTCCAGGGCGATACGGTGCTGGCAGGCCAGGCAGATTTCCCAGCCGCCGCCCAGGGCGGAACCGTTGATCGCGGCGACCACCGGCTTGCCGAGGGTTTCCAGGCGGCGCAGCTGCTGCTTGAGCAGTTGCACCATGCGGAAGAAGGGTTCGGCATCGGCACGGGTAACCGCGACCAGCTCGTTGAGGTCGCCGCCGGCAAAGAAGGTCTTCTTCGCCGAGGTGAGAATGACGCCGGCGATCTGCTCACGCTCGGCTTCCAGGCGCTCAAGGGTCTCGGCCATCGCGGCGCGGTAGGTGGCGTTCATGGTGTTGGCGCTCTGCCCGGGCATGTCCAGGGTCAGCAGGACGATGCCGTCGGCGCCGGCTTCGTAGCGAATGGCTTGGCTCATGGCGTTCTCCCTGCTCAGACCCGTTCGATGATGGTGGCGATGCCCATGCCGCCACCCACGCAGAGCGTGGCCAGCCCGTAGCGCAGCTGGCGGCGCTCCAGCTCATCGAGCAGCGTGGCGAGAATGATGCAGCCCGTGGCGCCCAGCGGGTGGCCCATGGCGATGGCGCCGCCGTTGACGTTGACCTTCTCCTCCGGTACGCGCAGTTCTTTCATGAACTTGAGCACCACAGAGGCGAACGCCTCGTTGACCTCAAACAGGTCGATATCGTCGATGGAGAGCCCGGACTTGGCCAGTGCCTTGCGGGTGGCCGGCGCCGGGCCGGTGAGCATGATGGTCGGGTCGCTGCCGGTCACCGCCGTGGCGATGATGCGGCCGCGCGGCGCCAGCCCCAGCTGGCGCCCCTTGGCTTCGCTGCCGACCAGCATGAGCGCGGCGCCGTCTACGATGCCCGAGCTGTTGCCCGGCGTGTGCACATGGTTGATGCGCTCCACCTGGCTGTACTTGCGCAGCGCGGTGGCATCGAAGCCCATCTGCCCCATCATTTCGAAGCTGGGCTTGAGTTTGCCCAGCCCTTCCAGGCTGGTATCGGGGCGGATGAACTCGTCGTGATCGAGTAGCACCAGGCCATTCTGGTCGGTGACCGGCACCAGCGTGCGCTCGAAAAGGTTGTCGCGCCGCGCCTGTGCCGCCTTCTGCTGGGAGCGCAGGGCAAAGGCATCGACATCCTCGCGACTGAAGCCTTCCAGGGTGGCGATCAGGTCGGCGCCAATGCCCTGGGGCACGAACTGACACGCGAGGTTGGTGGCCGGGTCCAGCGCCCAGGCGCCGCCATCGGAGCCCATCGGTATCCGCGACATGGACTCCACGCCACCCGCCACCACCAGGTCCTCGAAGCCGGAACGCACCTTCATGGCCGCCATATTGACCGCCTCCAGACCCGAGGCGCAGAAACGGTTGAGCTGCACGCCGGCGACCCGCTCGTCCCAGCCGGCGACCAGCGCGGCGGTCTTGGCGATGTCGGCGCCCTGGTCGCCAACCGGCGTCACGCAGCCGAGCAGGATGTCGTCCACCTGGGCGGTGTCCAGGTCGTTGCGTGCTCGCAGGCTGCGCAGCAGTCCGGCGGCCAGGTCCACCGGCTTGACGCTGTACAGCGCGCCGTCCGGCTTGCCCTTGCCGCGCGGCGTACGCACCGCGTCGAAAATCCAGGCATCGGTCATAGGTTGTCTCTCTTGTTGTAGGTGCCGGCGATGCGGCGCTCGTCCTACCTTAGCCGCGGCGAGCCGTTGGGCAATGACCAATGCGCTCAGCCGGGTTGACGGCAGTGCTCAGATGAATGGCGGCTTGCAGCGCAGCGTCTGGAACGCCCTTCCTGCCTGCGGCAAGGCGGGTGTACGCCAACCGGCAGAACCCCGTAGAAGTCCGGCGAGTCGAAGCGAGGGTGCCAACAACAAGAATCGAGGCCCCGATCATGCGCAAATCGTCGAAGAAACTGCGCGATGCCGGATTCATCCTGGCCGGCGTCACCCTGGTGCTGGTGCTGCCCAATCTGCCGCGTCTGTTCAGTTGAGGCGCAGGGCCGGCAGCAACCAGGCCAGCAGCACGGGCAACAGCAGCAGCGCCAGCAGCGTGGAACAGAGCACCAGGCTGGCCACCTCCTCCGGCGAACGGTTGGCGCGCAGCGCGAACAGGTAGTTGAACACCCCGACCGGCATGGCCGCCTGCAGGACCAGCACCCCGAGGGTCAGGGCCGGCACGCCCAACGCGGTGCCGACCAGCCAGGCCAGCAGCGCACCGCTGCCCACCCGCAAGCCCCCCAGCACCAGGCCCTGGGCCAGGTGGCGCACGCGAATGGTGGCCAGCGAGACACCGAGGGTCAGCAGCATCAACGGAATGGTCATGCCGCCCAGCAGGTCCAGGCTGTTCTGCAGCCAGCGCGGCAGCTGCAGCTCCAGAAACACCACCGGCAAGGCCAGCGCGACGCTGAGCAGGGTGGGATTGAGCAAGGCCTTTTTCAGGGAACGCTCGCCCGAGAACAGCTCACCCAGGCTGAACTGACTGACGCTGAGCACGATGAAGAAGGCCACCGCCAGCGCCAGCCCCGGCTCGCCAAAGGCATACAGACAAATGGGCAAGCCGAGGTTTCCAGTGTTGGAGAACAGGAAGGCAGGCACCAGGATGCGCCAGTCCTTGCGCAGCAGGCGACTGATCAGCCAACCCGTGGCGCCCATCAGCAGGGTCACCAGCACGCAAGCAAACACCATCTCCAGGAAGGCATCGGGTTCGATACGCGTGCGGGTAAGCGCGGAGAGCACCAGCGCGGGCGTACCAATGCGCAGGGTGAGCTGAGCAATGAAGGAGGAGGGAAACTCCTGGCCACTGCGGGCCCAGCCGTAGCCGATACCCGCCGTGATCAGCACCGGAGCCAGAATGGCGAACAGTTCGGCCAGCATGACGACACCCGCGAAAAAACCGCGCGATGCTATCACGCCGCGGGAGTATGCTGGCAGGGACATCAGTAGCCGGAGGTTCCCATGCGCTCATGGTTTCTCGCTGCCACCCTGCTCGCCGGCGGCCCTGCAGTGGCCGGCCCCATCGATCACTCTGCCGCAGTGGCGGCCATGGCCGGGCCAAGCGCCGTGCTGATCGATGTGCGCACCAGCCAGGAATTCGCCGCGGGTGCGCTGCCAGGGGCGCAGCACATTCCGCATTTCCGCATTGCCGAGGGCATTGCCGCCGTAGCGCCCGACAAGGACACACCCATCGTGCTCTACTGCCGCAGCGGGCGGCGCTCGTCCCTGGCGCAGGAGCGCCTGCTCGAGATGGGCTACCGCCACGTGATCAATGCCGGCGGCTACCAGGACTTTGGCGTGCGGCTCGCCGAACGCTGAGTCCAGCGCGTACAAACGAAACGGGGCGCCCTGCGGCGCCCCGTTTCGTTGTCATCACCCCTTCACTGGAACAGCGCCTCGCTCGACAGGCCGTTCTTTTCGAGGATTTCCCGCAGACGTTTTAGCGCCTCCACCTGGATCTGCCGAACCCGCTCACGGGTCAGGCCGATTTCCTGCCCAACCTCCTCCAACGTGCTGCTTTCATGGCCGCGCAGGCCGAAGCGGCGGATCACCACTTCACGCTGCTTCTCGGTCAGGTCCGACAGCCAGGCATCGATGCTCTGGGACAGGTCATCGTCCTGAAGCAGCTCGCACGGGTCGGAGGGACGGTCGTCAGTCAGGGTATCGAGCAGGGTCTTGTCGGAATCCGGCCCCAGCGACACGTCCACGGACGTCACCCGCTCGTTGAGGCCCAGCATGCGCTTGACCTCGGAGACCGGGCGCTCCAGCAGGTTGGCGATGTCTTCGGCGGATGGTTCGTGGTCGAGTTTCTGCGTCAGCTCGCGGGCGGCCCGCAGGTAGACGTTGAGCTCCTTGACGACGTGGATCGGCAGGCGAATCGTTCGGGTCTGGTTCATGATGGCCCGTTCGATGGTCTGGCGAATCCACCAGGTGGCGTAGGTGGAGAAGCGGAACCCGCGTTCGGGATCGAACTTCTCCACCGCACGGATGAGACCGAGGTTCCCCTCCTCGATCAGATCGAGCAGCGACAGGCCTCGATTGACGTAGCGACGGGCGATCTTGACCACCAGGCGCAGGTTGCTTTCGATCATGCGCTTGCGCCCGGCTGGGTCGCCCCGCTGGGCCAGCCGCGCGAAGTAGACCTCTTCTTCGGGAGTCAGAAGAGGTGAGAAACCGATTTCATTGAGATAGAGCTGCGTGGCATCGAGTGCCCGACTATAGTCGATGTGCTTGTGCTGCCTGGCTGAAGATGTCGCCGGTTTGATCCTGGCGCTGACGAAGGACTTCTCGTTCTCCTCGACTTCATCGAGAACAAGGGCCGGCTCCAGCAGGAGCACTTCGTCGTCGACATCAAACTCAGGCGCTTCTTTTTTGAGTGCCATTGTTATTGTCCCTTACTGAGTTCGACAACAGCTCAGATGCACTTTCCCTAGTACACCAGAGCCCATCCGCTCGCGGGATGGGCTGCGGATCAACGCCGCGGTAGATACTGCAGTGGATCGACAGGTTTGCCCTGACGGCGAATCTCGAAGTGGAGCTTCACCCGGTCAGTACCCGTCGAGCCCATTTCCGCAATGGTCTGCCCGGCTTTGACCTGCTGTCCCTCCCGCACCAACAGCCTACGGTTGTGGCCGTAGGCGCTCACATACACATCGTCATGCTTGATGATCAACAGCTCGCCGTAGCCCCGCAAACCACTCCCGGCGTACACCACCATGCCATCCGATGCGGCGAAAACAGGCTGTCCCAATTCCCCGGCGATATCAATGCCTTTATTCAAACTACCGTTTGGAGCAAAGCGCCCAACCATAGTTCCCGCCGTTGGCCATGTCCAGGCGGTTGCTGACCGACTCGCCGGGGGGCGTGACGGCGTCGGCGGCACGCTGGGCCGGGCAACCGCAGCGGGACTGGGTTTGGATACCGGCGGAGGGCTGGGCGGGGGCGACGGCTTGGTAACCGGCTGCACAGGAGCACGGGGGCGTGGCGCCGCGCTTGCCGTCTGTCGGGAAGTTTCGCCCTTGAGAGGACCGTCAAAGCGAATGTAATCACCCGGGCGCAACAGATAGGGCGCACCGATGCCGTTGTGAACGGCGAGCGTCTTCCAGTCCCAGCCGAAGCGGAAGGCGATCGAGTAGAGCGTGTCACCCGGGCGAACCAGATAGCGACCGCGACGCAAGGGTTCGCGCATGTAGGCGCTCTGGTTGCGGTCGATGACCTGCACCCCGCCAGGGGGAGACGAGGCGCAACCGCCCAGCAGCCCGGCGACCAGCACGGCGCCGCCGATCAGCAGTCCGAGGTAGCCTGGCTTCGCTCGCTTCAAGCCGACCTCCTGCGCTTCATCAGTCCGCCAGGCCCGGACGGACAGGGGCGGTACGGCGGCCCAGCCATTCGATGCCCAGCACCAGCACGATGGCCAGCACAGCCAACGACAGGGCGAGCAGCACCTGGGGATCCTGGCCGCTGAGGGCGGCGTAACGCTCCGGCAACAGGTTTTCCTGCAGCAAAGGGTAGGACTCACCCCGGCTGTTGGTCTGCCAGGTCAGCGTCTGCTTCCAGGGCCAGACCTTGCCGAGGGAACCGAGGATGATGCCGGCCAGGAAGGCCAGGGTCAGGTCGCGGACGCGTTCCAGCAGCCAGCTGAGCAGGCGGGAAAAGCTCATCAGGCCCAGCAGGCAACCCAGCGCAAAGACCGCCAGCACCGGCAGGTCGAAGCTCTTGAGCGCGCCGAGCACCGCTGGGTAAAGCCCCAGCAGCACCAGGATGAAACTGCCCGAGATGCCCGGCAGGATCATCGCGCAGATAGCCAGGGCACCGGCGAAGAACAGGGTCACGGGATCAGCGGTCAGCTGCAGCGGCGCCGCCAGGGTGATCCAGATGGCGAAGGCAGTGCCTGCGACCAGCCCCAGCAGCCGGTCCCAGCGCCAGAGGGACACTTCGCGCCCCACCAGCCAGACCGAAACCATCACCAGTCCGAAGAAGAACGACCACAGCGGTATGGGGTGATGCTCCATCAGGTAGCTGATGCCCTTGGCCAGGCTGAAGATACTGGTGGCAATGCCCAGCAGCAGAACCAGCAGGAAGCTGGCATCGCAGGCCTGCCAGGCCTGGCCGATGCGACCGCGCACGAACAGCCCCAGTGCCTGGGGCGTGGCGGCCAGTGCGGCCAGCAGCCGGTCGTAGATGCCGGTGATCAGCGCCATGGTGCCGCCGGAAAAGCCGGGTACCACGTCCACGGCGCCCATGGCCATTCCCTTGATGTACAACAGAAACGCGTCTTTCATGTGTCGTCCATGCAAATCAGGCCAGCGGCCCGCTGAGAAGGGGCACGAAGCGGACCGGGTCGAGCACCTGGCGGACAAAGCCCTGCTCCTCCCGGGTGATCAGCAGAAGCTGTTGATCATGACCATTGCCGCCCACCGGAATCACCAGTCGGCCACCCGGTGCCAACTGATCCAGCAGGGCCTGCGGCACCTGCGAGGCTGCCGCGGTGACCAGGATGCCGTTGTACGGCGCCAGCGCATGCCAGCCTTCCCAGCCATCGCCCCAGCGAAAGACCACGTTGCGCAATTCCAGTTCTTGCAAGCGGTCCTTGGCGCGGTCCTGCAGCGCCTGGATGCGCTCCACGGAGAATACCCGTTCCACCAGCTGGGCCAGTACCGCCGTCTGGTAGCCGGAGCCGGTGCCGATCTCCAGCACCTTGTCCAGCGGGCCAGCGGCCAGCAGCAGCTCGGTCATGCGCCCGACGATATAGGGCTGGGAAATGGTCTGGTTATGGCCGATCGGCAGCGCGGTGTCCTCGTAGGCGCGATGCGCCAGGGCCTCGTCGACGAACAGGTGGCGCGGCGTGCGACGAATCACTTCCAGCACCCGTGCATCGGACAGGCCTTCTTCGTACAGGCGCTGGATCAGACGTTCCCGCGTGCGCTGCGAAGTCATCCCGATGCCGCGATGGGAGAGGCGTGGCTCGCGGTTGATCACAACAAATCCTCCAGCCAGGTATCGAGCCCCTTGAAGGCCTCATGAAAGGTGCGGTCCAGCTGCAACGGCGTGACCGAAACATAACCCTGCATCACCGCGTGGAAATCGGTGCCCGGACCGCCGTCTTCCGCGTCGCCGGCCACCGAGATCCAGTAGCCTTCCTTGCCACGCGGGTTGACCACCTTCACCGGCGGCGCAGCGCAGGCGCGGTGCCCCAGACGGGTCAGGCGGATGCCCCGGATATGCCCCAGCGGCAGGTTCGGGATGTTCACACTGAGCACCGTGCGCGGCGGCAGATCAAGCCGGTGATGATTGGCGACCAGGGTGCGCGCGATATGCGCCGCGCTCGGCAGGTTGTCCGGGCTACGCGACAGCAGGGAAAAGGCGAAGGCGGGCTTGCCGGTGAAACGACCCTCGATGGCGGCCGCCACCGTGCCGGAGTAAAGCACATCGTCCCCGAGGTTGGCGCCCAGGTTGATGCCGGACACCACCAGGTCAGGCTTGTCCTCGAGCAGGCCGTTGAGGCCCAGGTGCACGCAGTCGGTGGGCGTGCCGTCCACGCCGATAAAACCGTTGGGCATGCGCTGCGGGTGCAGAGGACGGTCGAGCGTCAGCGAACTGCTGGCGCCGCTCATGTCGCGCATCGGCGCGACCACCGTACAGTCGGCATAGCCGGCCAGGGCATCGTGCAGCGCGACCAGGCCCGGCGCATGCACCCCGTCGTCGTTGGCAATCAGAATACGCATGAAGAATCCGTCGGCCCCGCCGGGACCAGCTCGAGCAGCTCGCGCACCACAGCGGTGGCGAAGCAGCCGGACGGCAGGACGAAGCTCAGTTGCAGAATGTCAGGGGCCGGATAATGCCACGCCAGGCCGGCGATGGGGAGGCGCAGGATACGCCGCTCCTGCGCCATGGCCGCCTGTTGCAGCCAGGCGCAGAGCTCGCTTTCGCGCGCCGCCAACTCCTGCTCCAGCTTTCCGGTCGCGCCCGCGGCGGGCGTCTCCCCCTCACCCCACAGCGGACCGGTGGGATGCAGGTCCAGGATGGCCAGGCGCGGATCGCTGCACTCCGCCTCGCCGGCGGGAAAGAAGCTGCGGCTGTCGGTGAAGGCCAGCAGATCACCCACCTGCGCGCGGTTCCAGGTCCCGTTGGCAACCCGCGCGGCCAGTGCCCGGTTGAACAGATAACTGCGCGCCGCAGACAGCAGCCGCGAGCGCAGGTTGCGCTGCACCGGAAGCTCCTGCCGGGCGGCGAACTCGCGCGCCTGCGCGACATTGCCGCCGTCGAAGCCGAAACGCTGCAAGCCGAAGTAATTCGGCACACCCTCGGCCTGGATGCGCAGCAGGCGCTGCTCCAGTGCCTCGCGGTCAGCCTGCAGGTGGGTCAGGCGCAGGGTGAAGCCGTTGGCGGCATGGGCACCGCGCTGCAGTTTGCGGCTGTGACGGACCTGCTTGAGCAGGCGCAGGCTGTCGTCCTCGGCGGCGCTCAGATCGGGATCGGTCTTGCCCGGCAGGTGCAGGCTGAACCACTGGCGCGTCAGCGCCTGGCGGTCCTTGAGGCCGGCATAGCTGACGGCCTTGATCGGCAGGCGCGCGGCCTTGGCGATGCGCCGCGCGGCATCCTCGGTATTCAGATTGCGCTTCTCGACCCACAGCCAGAGGTGCTCGCCGCTGCCGCTGAGCGGGATGTCCAGCACTTCGTCGACCTGGAAGTCCTCGGCGGTTTCCTTCAGCAGCGCGCTGCCGCAGGGCTCACCATGGGCGCGAGGCCCGAGCAGATCGGTCTCGGTCATAGCGGCAGCAGCAGGGCCACCGCATGCACGGCGATACCTTCCTCACGGCCGGTGAAACCGAGCTTCTCGGTGGTGGTCGCCTTGACGTTCACCTGATCCAGCTCCACCTGCAGATCCTCGGCGATGCGTTCGCGCATGACCTGGATATGCGGCGCCATCTTGGGCGCCTGGGCGATGATGGTGGCATCCACGTTGCCGACCTGCCAGCCCTTCTCGCGCACCAGCTTGACCACATGGCGCAGCAACACGCGGCTGTCGGCGCCCTTGAAGGTCGGGTCGGTATCCGGGAAGTGCTTGCCGATGTCGCCCAGGGCGACCGCACCGAGTAGCGCGTCGCTCAGCGCGTGCAGCACGACATCGCCATCGGAATGGGCAACCAGCCCGAACTTGTGGGGAATCCGCACTCCGCCAAGGGTGATGAAATCGCCCTCGCCGAAGCGGTGAACGTCGTAGCCGTGGCCGATACGCATGAAGAAACGCCCTGGAGAAAAACAGGGCGTGATTCTACCCGACTCGGCTATCAGGCGCTCGGCTGCGCCAGGTGTTGGGCGTGATAGCGCAGGTGGTCCTCGATGAAACTGGCCACGAAGTAATAACTGTGGTCGTAACCGGGCTGGCGACGCAGCGTCAGGGGGTAGCCGCTGGTCTCGGCGCTGGCCCTGAGCACCTCGGGCTTGAGCTGCAGATCAACAAATTCGTCATCCTCCCCCTGGTCCACCAGGATGGGCAGACGCTCGCAGTCCTTGCCGCGGGTGGCGGCGATCAGCGCGCAGGCGTCCCAGGGCTTCCAGGTTGCGTGATCGTCTCCCAGCAGGTGGGTGAAGGCCTTCTCCCCCCAGGGGCTGCTGATCGGATTGCCAATGGGCGCAAAGGCCGAGACCGAGCGGTAGCGTCCGGGGTTGCGCAGCGCACAGACCATCGCACCATGACCGCCCATGGAGTGGCCACTGATGGCGCGCAGCTCCGATACCGGGAACTCGGCCTCGATCAGCGCGGGCAGCTCCCGCACCACGTAGTCGTGCATGCGGTAATGCTGAGCCCAGGGGTGTTGGGTCGCATCCACATAGAAGCCGGCACCCAGGCCGAAGTCCCAGGCGCCCTCCGGATCATCGGGCACACCGGGGCCGCGCGGGCTGGTGTCGGGCGTCACCAGCACCAGGCCGAGCTCCGCCGCCAGCCGCTGCGCACCGGCCTTGTGCATGAAGTTCTCGTCCGTGCAGGTCAGGCCGGACAGCCAGTACACCACCGGCAACTTCGCACCCCGCACGGCCTGGGGCGGCAGGTAGATGCCGAATACCATCTCGCAGTCGAGGGTGCGGGAACGATGGCGGTATCGCTTGTTCCAGCCACCGAAGCACTTGTTGCTGGAAAGGAGTTCAAGGGTCATGCCGATGCCTCGTGCAGTCGAGGTGGAGGCGGCGCCTGGCGGCGACGGCTCCACGCCCACGAATCAGAAGTGAATGACGGTACGAATGCTCTTGCCTTCGTGCATCAGCTCGAAAGCCTCATTGATCTTGTCCAGCGGCAGGTTGTGGGTAATGAAGGTGTCCAGCGGGATCTCGCCGCGCTGCGCCTTTTCCACATAGCCGGGCAGTTCGGTACGGCCCTTGACGCCGCCGAACGCCGAACCGCGCCAGACCCGGCCAGTGACCAGCTGGAACGGACGGGTGCTGATTTCCGCGCCCGCCGGGGCCACGCCGATGATGGTGGACTCCCCCCAGCCCTTGTGGCAGCACTCCAGCGCGGCGCGCATCAGTTGCACATTGCCGACACATTCGAAGCTGTAGTCGACACCACCGTCGGTCATCTCGACCACCACGTTCTGGATCGGCTTGTCGTAGTCCTGGGGATTGACGCAGTCGGTGGCGCCCAGCTCGCGGGCGATGGCGAACTTGGCGGGGTTGATGTCGATGGCGATGATGCGGCTGGCCTTGGCCATCTTGGCGCCGATGATCGCCGCCAGGCCGATGCCGCCCAGCCCGAAGATGGCCACCGTGGCACCCTCCTCGACCTTGGCGGTGTTGAGCACCGCGCCAATACCAGTGGTCACGCCACAGCCCAGTAGGCAGACCTTTTCCAGGGGGGCTTCCTTGGGGATCTTCGCCACCGAGACCTCGGGCAGCACGGTGTACTCCGAGAAGGTCGAGCAGCCCATGTAGTGGTAGACCGGCTGGCCCTGGTAGCTGAAACGCGTGGTGCCATCGGGCATCAGGCCCTTGCCTTGCGTCTCGCGCACCGCGCTGCACAGGTTGGTCTTGCCGGACGTGCAGAACTTGCAAGCCCCGCATTCGGCGGTATAGAGCGGAATCACATGATCACCGACTGCCACCGAGGTGACACCCTCGCCCACCGCTTCCACGATGCCTCCCCCTTCGTGACCTAGAATGCAGGGGAACACGCCTTCGGAGTCCTGCCCCGAAAGCGTGTAGGCATCGGTGTGGCAGACCCCGGTGGCGACGATGCGCACCAGCACTTCGCCGGCGCGGGGTGGCTCCACATCCACTTCAACGATCTGCAGGGGCTGATTGGCGGCGAAGGCAACCGCGGCGCGTGAGCGGATGGTCATGAGCATGCTCCAGAGGCGTTTATGGCGTTAGAGCATATCAGCCTTCCGAGACGCCCCGGGGAAACCTGGCTCTTCGGCCCGCTGAACATGAAAGGAGACCCCCATGCTCATTCAGGTTCACAGCAACCACAGCATCGACGTCAGCCAGGGTCTGGAGGACCGCGTGCGCGCTTCGCTGGAAAGCACGCTGAACCGCTTCGACAACTACCTGACCCGCCTGCAGGTGCATCTGCACGACGAGAACGGCGGCAAGGGCGGCGCCCAGGACAAGCGCTGCCAGATCGAGGCACGACTGAAGAATCATGATCCGTTGTCGGTGACCCACAAGGCCGACTCCCTCGAACTGGCCATCACGGGGGCCACCACCAAGCTGGGCAACGCGCTGGACCATCTGATCGGCAAGCATCAACTGTGAATCTTTCTTGACCTCAAAGGAGATGCGTCATGGCTGCGTTGCTCACCCGCGAATCCCTTCGCCAATTGCTGACCGAAAGCGCCACCCCCTGCCTTTCCCTCTACCAGCCGACCCACCGCACCTTCCCCGAACGGGAACAGGACCCGATCCGCTTCAAGGCCCTGATCCGCCAGCTGGAGAGCATGCTGCGCGAGCGCAAGGATGTCAGCGAACCGCTCATCGAGGATCTGCTCAAGCCCTTGCGCACCCTGGCCCAGGCCCAGGAATTCTGGAACCACAGTCTGGACGGACTGGCCGCCTTCAGTGCACCCGGTCATTTCCAGGTGTTTCACCTGCAACGCCGCGTTCCCGAACTGGCGGTGGTCAATGATCGCCCCAGCATTCGCCCACTGGTGCGCATCGTGCAATCGGCCGACCGCTACCAGATCCTCTGCCTGACCCTGGAGCGGGTGCGCCTGTATGAAGGCAACCGCGATGGCATCAGCCGCGTACCGCTGGCCGAAGGCGTCCCGGAAACGCTGGAAGCGGCACTGGGCAGCGAGCTGACCGAGAAAGGCCAGAGCGGACTGCCCCAGGGTTACGGTCGCGCCAGCGAGCGAGCCGGCTCGATGCACGCCGAAAGCGGCGGTTCCGGCAAGCAGGACGAGATCAACAGCGATCGCGAGCGCTTCTTCCGCCTGTTGGACAAGGCCATCCTGGAACATCACAGCCGCCCCACCGAGCTGCCACTGCTGCTGGCCGCGCTACCGGATAACCAGGCGATGTTCCGCGCGCTCAGCCGCAACGAGTTCCTGCTGCCGGAAGGCATACCGCTGGACCCCGGCCTGCTCAATGACCAGCAATTGCGGGACAAGAGCTGGCAGGTGATGCAGCCGCGCTACCTGAAGCGCCTGGAGGGCTTGGTGGGGCAGTTCCAGGCATTGGCCAACCGGGGGCAGTCCAGCGACCAGCTCAACCTGATCGCCCAGGCCACCCGTGAAGGGCGGGTATCCACCCTGCTGGTGGAAGCCGATCGCAAGATCCCCGGCCACGCCGACCAGAGCGCCGGCCAGGCGCTGGAGGTGGACAGCGAGCAGAGCAACTGCGCGGACCTGCTCGAGGAACTGGCCAGCTGGACGATCCAACAGGGGGGTGAGGTCGTGGTGGTGCCGCAGGAACGCATGCCGACCCGCAGCGGGGCGGCGGCGATCTACCGGTATTAGCCACCGCACACGGCCGATGTCGCTGGCGTAGGGTGGGCAACGCTTTGCTTGTCCACCACCGGTCTGCACCTTTCGGTGGGTAATCGCTGCGCGAGTTACCCACCCTACGGGGCTGGCCATGTCGCGTTGGCCACCCTGGTGCCAACGCCGTGCCGGCGGTCGGAACAGCGCCGAGCGCCCTACGCTCGCCTCATCGGCCCCAGCGCTGGGCCAGCCACTGCAGGTCTTCGGGGCGGGTGACCTTGAGGTTGTCGGCGCGCCCTTCCACCAGGCGCGGCGCCAGTCCGGCCCATTCCATGGCCGAAGCCTCGTCGGTGACTGCGACACCAGCCACCCGGGCATCGGCCAGTGCGTGCTGCAGCGGCGCCAGGCGGAACATCTGCGGCGTGTAGGCCTGCCAGATCACCGAGCGGTCGACGGTTTCCCGCACCCGCCCGTCCGGGCCGGCGCGCTTGAGCGTGTCGCGCGCGGGTACCGCCAGCAGGCCGCCCACCGGGTCGTCGGCCAACACCGCCAACAGGTTGTCCAGGTCGCTGCGCGCCAGGTTGGGCCGCGCGGCGTCATGCACCAGCACCCAGTCGTCCTCCCCGGCGCCCAGCTCGACCAGCCGAAGCAGGGCATTGAACACCGAATCAGCGCGCTCGCTGCCGCCCGGCGCGCGGTGAATGCGCAGATCCCGGGCGCAGGACAGCTGCGGCCAGAACGGATCATCCTCGGCCAGGCTGACCACCACACCCTTGAGGCCGGGATGGTCGAGAAAGCAGGCCAGGGTATGTTCGAGGATCGTGCGGCCGGCCAGCGCCAGGTATTGCTTGGGACGGTCGGCGCGCATGCGGCTGCCGATGCCGGCGGCGGGAATCACGGCCCAGAAGGCCGGCAGGGAGTCAGACATCATTCCGTCAACTGAAAGAGGGTTTCGCCCTCTTTGACCATGCCCAGTTCATGTCGCGCCCGCTCTTCCACGGTTTCCATGCCCTGCTTGAGCTCCCTGACCTCGGCTTCGAGGATGCGATTGCGTTCCAGCAGGCGGGCGTTCTCGCTGCGCTGGGCCTCGATCTGCCGGTTCATGTCGCGAATCTGCGCCACGCCGCCATCGCCCAGCCACAAGCGGTACTGCAGGCCGGCCAGCAGCAGAAGCAGTACAGCAAAAAGCAGGTAGAAAGGTCTCAACATGAATCGGCCCAGCCAGAGTGAGGGGCTAAGGTAATGCGTGCATGCCCGGACGGCTAGGCCCGCCCCCACAAAAGCGGCGACCGGCAAAGACCTGTAGGAGCGACTTCAGTCGCGAGCTTTTGGGGCGACCGGCTAGGGGCGACCGGCTAGGCGCGGCCGGCCAGGCTAGACCTCGCACAAAGCATCGCGGCTGAAGCCGCTCCTACAAAGATCCACGCCCACACATACAAAAAGGGCAGCCTGCGCTGCCCTTTTTCACCGTCGGCGATCAGCCACGGAACTCGGCGCGGCCCTTGTACGGAGCCTTGCCGCCCAACTGCTCTTCGATACGCAGCAGCTGGTTGTACTTGGACACACGGTCGGAACGGCACAGGGAACCGGTCTTGATCTGACCGGCGGCAGTGCCCACGGCCAGGTCGGCGATGGTGCTGTCCTCGGTCTCACCGGAACGGTGCGAGATCACCGCGGTGAAGCCGGCGGCCTTGGCCATCTGGATGGCTTCCAGGGTCTCGGTCAGCGAGCCGATCTGGTTGAACTTGATCAGGATCGAGTTGCCGATCTTCTCTTCGATGCCGCGCTTGAGGATCTTGGTGTTGGTGACGAACAGGTCGTCGCCGACCAGTTGCACCTTGGCGCCGATCTTGTCGGTCAGCACCTTCCAGCCGGCCCAGTCGGATTCGTCCATGCCGTCTTCGATGGAGATGATCGGGTAGCGCTGGGTCAGGCCGGCCAGGTAGTCGGCGAAGCCTTCGGCGCTGAACACCTTGCCTTCACCGGCCAGGTCGTACTGGCCATCCTTGTAGAACTCGGACGACGCGCAGTCCAGGGCCAGGGTGATGTCGGTGCCCAGCTTGTAGCCGGCGTTGGCCACGGCTTCGGCGATGGCGGCCAGGGCATCTTCGTTGGAGGCCAGGTTCGGCGCAAAGCCACCTTCGTCGCCGACGGCGGTGTTCAGGCCACGGGCCTTCAGCACGGCTTTCAGGTGATGGAAGATCTCGGCGCCCATGCGCAGCGCGTCGGCGAAGGTCTTGGCGCCTACCGGCTGGACCATGAATTCCTGGATGTCGACGTTGTTGTCGGCATGCTCGCCGCCGTTGATGATGTTCATCATCGGCACCGGCATGGAATAGACGCCGGGGGTGCCGTTCAGGTCGGCGATATGCGCGTACAGCGGAATGCCCTTGGCCTTGGCAGCGGCCTTGGCGGCGGCCAGGGAGACCGCCAGGATGGCGTTGGCGCCCAGCTTGGCCTTGTTCTCGGTACCGTCCAGCTCGATCATTGCGCGGTCCAGGGCCTTCTGGTCGGCCGGGTCCTTGCCCAGCAGCAGGTCACGGATCGGCCCATTGACGTTGGCCACGGCCTTCAGCACGCCCTTGCCCAAGTAACGGCTCTTGTCGCCATCGCGCAGCTCGAGCGCTTCGCGCGAACCGGTGGAGGCGCCGGACGGGGCGCACGCGCTGCCCACGATACCATTGTCGAGAATCACGTCGGCTTCCACGGTCGGGTTACCGCGGGAGTCCAGGACTTCGCGGCCCTTGATGTCGACGATTTTTGCCATGCTTGCTAACACTCCAGTGAAAGGGGCTTGGGCGAGCGCCTCAAGCGGTCTCGATAGCGGGGAATTGCTTGATCAGGTCGTCCAGCTGCTTGAGCTGGGTGAGGAAGGCTTCCAGCTTGTTCAGGCGCAGAGCACAGGGACCGTCGCACTTGGCGTTGTCCGGGTCCGGATGGGCTTCCAGGAACAGGCCGGCCAGGCCTTGCGACAGACCGGCCTTGGCCAGGTCGGTGACCTGGGCGCGGCGGCCGCCGGCGGAGTCGGCGCGACCACCCGGCATTTGCAGCGCGTGGGTCACGTCGAAGAACACCGGGTACTCGAACTGCTTCATGATGCCGAAGCCGAGCATGTCCACGACCAGGTTGTTATAGCCGAAGCTGGAGCCGCGCTCGCAGAGGATCAGCTGATCGTTACCGGCCTCCTCGCACTTGCGCAGGATGTGCTTCATCTCCTGCGGGGCGAGGAACTGGGCCTTCTTGATATTGATCACCGCGCCGGTCTTGGCCATGGCCACCACCAGGTCGGTCTGGCGCGACAGGAAGGCCGGCAGCTGGATGATGTCGCACACCTCGGCCACCGGGGCGGCCTGGTAGGGTTCGTGCACATCGGTGAGTACCGGCACGCCGAATGTCTTCTTCACTTCCTCGAAGATCTTCATGCCCTCTTCCAGGCCCGGGCCGCGGAAGGAGGTGATCGAGGAGCGGTTGGCCTTGTCGAAGCTGGCCTTGAACACGTAGGGAATGCCGAGCTTCTCGGTCACCCGCACGTACTCCTCGCAGGCCTGCATCGCCAGGTCGCGGGACTCCAGCACGTTGATGCCGCCGAACAGCACGAACGGCTTGTCGTTGGCGATCTCGATGTTACCGACGCGGATGATCTTCTGGGTCATGCCTTGTTCGCCTTGTATTCCAGCGCGGCGTTCACGAAGCCACTGAACAGCGGGTGGCCGTCACGCGGGGTGGAGGTGAATTCCGGGTGGAACTGGCAGGCCACGAACCACGGATGGTTCGGTGCTTCCACCACTTCGACCAGCGCGCCGTCCATCGAGCGGCCGGAGACCTTCAGGCCGGCCTGGGTCAGCTGCGGCAGCAGGTTGTTGTTCACTTCGTAGCGGTGGCGGTGACGCTCTTCGATCACCTCGGCGCCATAGGCCTGGGCCACCTTCGAGCCGGCTTCCAGACGGCATTCCTGCGCGCCCAGGCGCATGGTGCCGCCCAGATCGGAGGCGTCGGTACGGGTTTCCACGGCGCCGGTCGCGTCCTGCCATTCGGTGATCAGGCCGACCACCGGGTGCTGGCTGGACTTGTCGAATTCGGTGGAGTTGGCGTCGCTCCAGCCCAGCACGTTGCGGGCGTATTCGATGACCGCCACCTGCATGCCCAGGCAGATACCCAGGTAGGGGATCTTGTTTTCGCGGGCGTACTGCACGGTCTTGATCTTGCCTTCCACGCCGCGCAGACCGAAGCCACCAGGAACCAGGATGGCGTCGACGCCTTCCAGCAGGCCGGTGCCCTGGTTCTCGATGTCTTCGGAATCGATGTAGCGCAGATTGACCTTGGTGCGGCTCTGGATGCCGGCGTGGTTCAGCGCCTCGATCAGCGACTTGTAGGCGTCCAGCAGCTCCATGTACTTGCCGACCATGGCGATGGTGACGTCCTTCTCAGGATGCAGCTTGGCGTCGACCACGCGCTCCCATTCGGACAGGTCGGCGCTGTCGCACTCCAGACCGAAGCGCTCGAGCACGTAGTCGTCCAGGCCCTGGGCATGCAGGATGCCGGGGATGCGATAGATGGTGTCGGCGTCCGGCAGGCTGATCACCGCGCGCTCTTCCACGTTGGTGAACAGGGCGATCTTGCGGCGCGAGGAGACGTCGATGGGCTGTTCGGAGCGGCAGACAAGCACGTCCGGCTGCAGGCCAATGGAGCGCAGCTCCTTGACGGAATGCTGGGTCGGCTTGGTCTTGGTCTCGCCGGCGGTGGCGATGTACGGCACCAGGGTCAGGTGCATCAGCATGGCGCGCTTGGCGCCCACTTCCACGCGCAACTGGCGGATCGCTTCCAGGAACGGCTGGGATTCGATGTCACCCACTGTGCCGCCGATTTCCACCAGGGCCACGTCGGCGTCGCCGGCGCCCTTGATCACCCGGCGCTTGATCTCGTCGGTGATGTGCGGAATCACCTGGATGGTGGCGCCCAGATAGTCACCCCGGCGCTCCTTGCGCAGCACGTCGGCGTAGACGCGGCCGGTGGTGAAGTTGTTGTTCTGGGTCATCCGGGTGCGGATGAAGCGCTCGTAGTGGCCCAGGTCCAGGTCGGTCTCGGCGCCGTCGTGGGTGACGAAGACCTCACCGTGCTGGAACGGGCTCATGGTGCCCGGGTCCACGTTGATGTAGGGGTCCAGCTTCAGCATGGTGACCTTCAGGCCCCGCGCCTCCAGGATGGCCGCCAATGAAGCCGAGGCGATGCCTTTCCCCAATGAAGAAACAACACCACCCGTGACGAAGATGTAGCGCGTCATGAAAAACCCTAGAAGTCTGCGTTAGTAAGCGGCCGGCGCCGCGGGGTAAGCGAAGGAGCGATTGCGCAATGCGACAATAGCCAGCTACCACGGGTTCCGGAGGAAGCCGCAGAAGCTGTAATAAGACGGGAGCGCAGTCTACCGGAATCAACCGGTCAGCTCAAACCCGAGGTTGGCCTTCGGGCATTCCCAATGCAGGCGACCTCGCACTTCCGAGGTGCATAGCGGGGGCAGGTTGGCCACCGCCAGCAGCTCGTCGCCGCGCAGCAGCAGTGGCAAACGGTCGCGCACGAACGGCGGTAGCCCGCTCTCGTTGAGCAGCCGTTTCAGGTCACGCGTGCCGCGCGCCGCCAGCGTCATCCGCTCGCCGCCTTGCCGGTAGGCCAGCCGCAGCTCCCCCGAAGGCAGGCGGCCCTCCCAGCGCGCCAGGCCATTGCCCGGCAGGTCGATCTGCCCTCCCGCAAAGCCGGCGTTCAGATGAACGCTGTTCAGCCAGGGGCCCGACAGCCACCAGAGCCGGCCGGCGGCGCGACGCAGCTCGCCGCCCTGCAGACGCCAGACCGGCGCACGATCGTCGACGGCGTCGCGCAGGCAGGCCCAGCCCGCCCAATGCTCGCTGTCCGGCAGCCGCGTCAGCGGCGCCAGCCAGTGACGCAGCGCGTTGCGCTGACGTGCTTCGGACAGCATCTGCAGCGGTTCCAGGCGTAATGAAGGCAGGCTCAGCCAGAGCCAGGGCGACGGTTCGCGCGCCGCGACCAGGTCCTGGTCGGCCAGCTCGCCCAGCAGGGCATCCGCCTCGCGCAGGTGCGCGGCCGTGCGCGCCAGATTGCCCGCCACCTGAGGCCAGTAGCCCGCCAGCAGCGGCATGACCTGCTGGCGCAGAAAATTGCGGGCGAAGCGGGTATCGGTGTTCGAAGGGTCTTCCACCCACTGCAGACCGTGGTGTCTCGCCCAACTTTCAAGCTCGGCGCGCGACACCGCCAACAGCGGCCGGACCAGGCTCCCCGCCCCCAGCGGACGACTCACCGGCATGCCGCCCAGGCCACGCACGCCGGCGCCACGCAACAGGCGAAACAGCAGCGTCTCAGCCTGGTCGTCGTGATGCTGGGCGGTGAGCAGCACATCGCCGGGCCGCAGCGCCGAGGCGAACGCGGCATAACGCGCCTCGCGCGCCGCCTGTTCCAGGCTGGCGGCATTGCGATCCACCTCGACCCGGACAACCTGCAGTGCGATGCCCAGCCGCTCACACACCGCGCGGCAATGCGCCGGCCAGGGTTCGGCGGCGGCCTGCAGGCCATGGGCGACATGGATGGCGGAAAGCGGCGGCAGGGTTTCGCGCTCGCGCAGCTCGGCGAGCAGATGCAGGAGTACCGTTGAATCCAGCCCACCGGAAAAGGCCACGCGCCAGGCAGCCGCGTCGCGCCAGGGCGCGAGGGCATGGAGAAGTCGATCAGGAAGCGTCATGGCGGGAGGCTAGCGGGGCCAGGCCCCGGAAAGCAAGGAGCCGACTGACGTCGGCTCCGAGGTGCAGCAACGCGGACGGACCGATCAGGCCACGCCGTAGCTCATCAGGCGCTCGTAGCGACGCGCCAGCAGGGCGTCGGTTTCCAGGCCTTGCAGCATATCCAGCTGAGCATTCAGCTTGTCGCGCAGGCTGGCGGCCATGCTGCCCGGATCGCGGTGGGCGCCGCCCAGCGGCTCCTTGATGATCTCGTCGACGATGCCCAGCTCGCGCAGGCGCTCGGCAGTAATGCCCATGGCCTCGGCAGCTTCCGGGGCCTTCTCGGCAGTACGCCACAGGATAGAGGCGCAACCTTCCGGGGAGATCACCGAATAGGTGGAGTACTGCAGCATGTTCAGCTGGTCGCACACGCCGATGGCCAGTGCGCCGCCGGAACCACCTTCACCGATCACGGTGGCGATGATCGGCGTCTTCAGGCGCGCCATCACGCGCAGGTTCCAGGCGATGGCCTCGCTCTGGTTGCGCTCCTCGGCATCGATGCCCGGATAGGCGCCGGGGGTATCGATGAAGGTGAGGATCGGCATCTTGAAGCGCTCGGCCATTTCCATCAGGCGGCAGGCCTTGCGGTAGCCTTCCGGACGCGGCATGCCGAAGTTGCGGCGCACCTTCTCGCGCACGTCGCGGCCCTTCTGGTGGCCGATGATCATCACCGGGCGCTCGCCCAGGCGCGCCACACCGCCGACGATGGCGGCGTCATCGGAAAAGTGCCGGTCGCCATGCAGCTCTTCAAACTCGCTGAAGATGTGGCTGATGTAATCCAGGGTGTAGGGACGCTTGGGATGACGGGCCAGTTGGGCGATCTGCCAGCTGGTCAGGTTGCTGAAGATGCTGGCGGTCAGCGACAGGCTCTTCTCCTGCAGACGACCGATCTCTTCGCCGATGTTCAGCGAATTGTCGTTGCCCACCAGGCGCAGCTCCTCGATCTTGGCCTGCAGGTCGGCAATCGGCTGTTCGAAATCCAGAAAGTTCGGGTTCATAGTCATCCGTCTTGTTTCGCGGCCAGGGGCCGGGCGGCTGTTCCGGGAGGAGCCCACCTCGAAGATTCGGGGCTCCCGTGGTCGAGCTGGCGGTCATTCCCGCTAGCGGTAGTGCAGGAAGACGTTGTCGCGTCCGAACTGGTCACGCAACGCCTGAATCAGGTTGTCGGTCGGGTCCACCTGCCAGGCCTCCCCGAACTGCAACTGGGCGCGTGCCTCGCTACCGGTATAGTCCAGGGTCAGCGGACAGGCGCCCCGATGGCGCTTGAACAGATCAGCCATCCAGCGCAGGCGCTCGCCCTGCAGCATCTGATGATCGACCTTCAGGCGCAGGCTCTCGGCCAGCGCGGTGCGCGCGCTTTCCAGGCTCAGCACGCGCTTGGCGCGCAGGCGCAGGCCGCCGGAGAAATCGTCGTGGCTGACCTCGCCTTCCACCACCACCAGCGCGTCATTCTGCAGCAGCGCCTGGTTGCTGGCGAAGGCGTCGGCGAACAACGAAGCCTCGATGCGCCCAGAGCGGTCATCCAGGGTGATGAAGCCCATCTTGTCGCCCTTCTTGTTCTTCATCACCCGCAGGTTGACGATCAGCCCGGCGATGGTCTGCAGCTCGCGCGACGGCTTGAGATCGACGATGCGCTGGCGGGCGAAACGCCGCACTTCCTTCTCGTACTCGTCGATGGGGTGGCCGGTCAGATACAGGCCGAGGGTTTCCTTCTCGCCGCGCAGGCGTTCCTTGATCGACAGCTCGCGCACCTTGCGGTGGTTGGCGTACACGTCTGCCTCCGGCTCGGCGAACAGGCCGCCGAACAAGTCCATGTGGCCGCTCTGCTCGCTGCGCGCGGTCTGCTCGGCAGCCTGCACGGCTTCCTCCATGGCGGCCAGCAGCACGGCGCGGTTGAGGTCCACGCTGGCCTGGTAGGCCTTCGGCTCGTCTTGATAGTAGGGACCGAGGCGATCCAGCGCGCCGGAGCGGATCAGCGCCTCCAGGGTGCGCTTGTTGATGCGCTTGAGGTCGACGCGGCTGCAGAAGTCGAACAGGTCCTTGAACGGCCCTCCCTCGGCGCGGCACTCGACGATGGCCTCCACCGGCCCCTCGCCGACGCCCTTGATGGCGCCCAGGCCGTAGACGATGCGGCCATCCTCGTTGACGGTGAACTTGAACTCCGAGGTGTTCACGTCTGGCGCATCGAGGCGCAGCTTCATGCTGCGGCACTCTTCGATGAGGATCACCACCTTGTCGGTGTTGTGCATGTCCGCCGAGAGCACCGCCGCCATGAACGGCGCCGGGTAATGCGCCTTCAGCCAGGCGGTCTGGTAGGAAACCAGACCATAGGCGGCCGAGTGGGACTTGTTGAAACCGTAGCCGGCGAATTTTTCCACCAGGTCGAAGATGTTGCCCGCCAGCTCCGCATCGATGCCGTTGTTCGCGCAGCCCTCGATGAAGCCGCCGCGCTGCTTGGCCATTTCCTCGGGCTTCTTCTTGCCCATGGCGCGGCGCAGCATGTCGGCGCCGCCGAGGGTGTAGCCGGCCATCACCTGGGCGATCTGCATCACCTGTTCCTGGTACAGGATGATGCCGTAGGTGGGCTTGAGCACCGGCTCGAGACCCGCGTACTGGTAGTCGGGGTGCGGGTAGGAGAGCGGCGCGCGGCCGTGCTTGCGGTTGATGAAGTCGTCCACCATGCCCGACTGCAGCGGGCCGGGGCGGAACAGCGCCACCAGGGCGATCATGTCTTCCAGGCAGTCGGGCTTGAGCTTCTTGATCAGCTCCTTCATGCCGCGCGATTCCAACTGGAACACGGCCGTGGTCTCGGCCTTCTGCAGCATGTCGTAGGTTTTCTTGTCATCCAGCGGAATGCGGTCGATGTCGACCAGCTCGGTCTCGCCGCGACGGCGCTGCTCGCGGTGGATGGTCTCCAGCGCCCACTTGATGATGGTCAGGGTGCGCAGGCCTAGGAAGTCGAACTTCACCAGGCCGGCCTGCTCCACGTCGTCCTTGTCGAACTGGGTCACCAGGCCGTTGCCGTCCTCGTCGCACAGTACGGCGGAGAAATCGGTGAGCTTGGTCGGTGCGATTACCACGCCGCCGGCGTGCTTGCCGGTGCCGCGGGTGATGCCTTCCAGCTTGAGGGACATGTCCCAGATTTCCTGGGCTTCCTCGTCGTTCTTGAGGAACTCGCGCAGCGGCTCCTCCATCTCGAAGGCCTTCTCCAGGGTCATGCCCACTTCGAAGGGGATCATCTTCGACAGCTTGTCGGCCAGGCCGTAGGACTTGCCCTGGGCGCGCGCCACGTCGCGCACCACCGCCTTGGCGGCCATGGTGCCGAAGGTAACGATCTGGCTCACCGCGTTGCGGCCGTACTTGTCGGCCACGTACTCGATCACCCGGTCGCGGCCGTCCATGCAGAAGTCGACGTCGAAGTCGGGCATGGACACCCGCTCGGGGTTCAGGAAGCGTTCAAACAGCAGGTCGTAGGCCAGCGGATCGAGGTCAGTGATCTTCAGCACATAGGCGACCAGCGAGCCCGCACCCGAGCCCCGCCCCGGCCCCACCGGCACGCCGTTGTTCTTGGCCCACTGGATGAAGTCCATCACGATCAGGAAGTAGCCGGGAAAGCCCATCTGAATGATGGTGTTGAGCTCGAACTCCAGGCGGTCCACGTAACGCTGGCGCACTTCTTCGTAATTGGGCGTGGTTGCCTTCGGCCAGAGCACCGCCAGCCGCTCTTCCAGCCCCTCGTAGGAGGCATGGCGCAGGTAGTCGTCGATGTTCATGCCGTTGGGAGTCGGGAAGTCCGGCAGGAAGTGCTTGCCCAGCTTTACCTCGATGTTGCAGCGCCGGGCGATTTCCACCGTGTTCTCGATGGCGTCCGGCAGGTCGCTGAACAGCTCGGCCATTTCCTCGGGCGACTTCAGGTACTGCTGGTCGCTGTACAGGCGCGGGCGGCGCGGGTCGTCCAGGGAGCGGCCTTCGCCGATGCAAACGCGGGTTTCGTGGGCGGCGAAATCGTCCTGCTTGAGGAAGCGTACATCGTTGGTGGCCACGATCGGCGCGCCGCAGTGATCGGCCAGCGGCACGGCGGCGTGCAGGTATTCCTCGTCGTTGACCCGGTTGGTGCGCTGCAGCTCGACGTAGAAACGCTCCGGAAAGGCATCCATCCATTCACGCAGCAGACGCTCGGCCAGCGCCTCGTCGCCATTCAGCAGCGCTTGGCCAACCTCCCCTTCCTTGGCGCCAGACAGGGCGATCAGCCCTTCGGACGCTTCCTTGACCCAGTCGCGCTCGATCACCACCATGCCGTTGCGCTGGCCTTCGGTCCAGCCGCGGGAGACCAGCTCGGTGAGGTTCAGATAGCCCTTGGCGTTCATCACCAGCAGGGTCATGCGGCTCAGCGGGCCATCTTCTTCCGGGCTGGCCAGCCAGATATCCGCACCGCAGATCGGCTTGATGCCCGCGCCATTGGCCGCCTTGTAGAACTGCACCAGCGAATGCATGTTGTTGATTTCGGTGACCGCCACCGCCGGCATCCCGGCCGCCGCCACGGCCTTGACCAACGGCTTGACGCGCACCAGGCCATCGACCAGCGAGAACTCGGTGTGCAGACGCAGATGGACGAACGAAACGGGCATGGCTGACCTGGGCACGGCTGACGGTAAGGGGCGGGATTGTAACGGAAAGCGCGCAGGCGGGGCGGTGGGCAGCGCCACAAGTGCTAACCGGCAATCAGCTGCCGCGCCGCCTGGTTGTGCGCAGCGATCAGCGCGGCGACGTCCAGCCCATCGATCTGTCCGTCGATCACCCGCCAGCGGCCGCCGACCATGACCCGGTCGGCTCGCTCGGCGCCGCACAGCAGCAGCGCGGCCAGCGGGTCGTGACTGCCGGAAAAGCGCAGCTCGTCGAGCTTGAACAGCGCCAGGTCGGCCTGTTTACCCACCGCCAGCTCGCCGATGTCATTGCGCCCCAGCAGGCGCGCCGAGCCCCGGGTCGCCCAGCCAAGCACCTTCTCCGGCGTGATCGCCGCCGCGCCGTAGCGCAGACGCTGCAGGTACAGCGCCTGGCGCGCCTCGAGCATCAGGTTGGAGGTATCGTTGGCGGCCGAGCCATCGACGCCGAGGCCAATGATCGCCCCTTCGACCTCCAGCTGCAGGGTCCGGCAGATACCGCTGCCCAGGCGCATGTTGGCGCTCGGACAATGGCAGATACCGACGCCGGCGGCGCCGAGGCGGTCGATCTCCACCAGGCTGAAGTGGATGCCATGGGCCAGCCAGGTGCGCGACCCCAGCCAGCCGACGCTCTTCAGGTAGCCCACCGCATGCATGTTGTGGCGCCGCAGGCAGTACGCCGCATCGTCCGGCGTCTCGCCCAGGTGCGTGTGCAGCCGCACATCGCGCGCCTCGGCCAGCACGGCGGTGTCGCGCATCAGCTCACGGGTGACCGAGAACGGCGAACAGGGCGCCAGGGCGATCTGGATCTGCGCGCCGTCGCCGCGCTGGTGGTAGCGGTCGATCAGCCGCGCGCTGTCGGCGAGGATCACCTCGGCGTCCTGCTCCAGGCGCCGGTAGGGCCGCCCGCCGTCGGGCTTGGCCAGGTTCATCGAGCCCCGGCACAGGGTGGCGCGCATACCCAGCTCGCGCACCGCTTCCACCTCTATATCGATGGCTTGCTCCAGGCCGTCCGGGAACAGGTAATGCTGATCCACCGTGGTGGTGCAACCCGACAGCAACAGCTCGGCCAGCGCGACCCGGCTGGCCAGTGCCAGTTGCTCGGCCGTCAGCCCGGCCCACACCGGGTAGAGCGTCATCAGCCAGTCGAGCAGCGACACACTGGCCACCGGCCCCCAGGCGCGGGTCAGGGTCTGATAGAAGTGATGATGGGCATTGACCAGCCCCGGCAACACCACGTGCTCGCGGGCATCGAAGGTGCTGTCCACCGGCCGCGCCGGCGCCTGACCGGCGCCCAGCAGCTCGACGATCACCCCGCCTTCAATCACCAGCCCGCCCGGCGCGCGCTGCTCGTTGGCGGTGAACAGGGCGAGGGGGTTCTTGATCCAGAGGCGAGTGGCGGGCATGGCGGACGTTTCCAGTGTTGCGTGACGGGTCAAGGGGGTGTCCATCTGGGCAAAATCAGGTCCCGGAGGGGGCTAACCGAGCCGTCACCCGCGGTCTTCTGCTTTAAAGAATGGGGCGATAAATAAATGCCGTGTCTTTTCCCTCATTCCTGCACGAGTCAGCCTAGACGAAAAAATAATCTGCCCCCTTTCGCTCCACATCTACGACTTTAGGCTGATGCTCAATAAGCGAGAGCGCTCATTGGCTTACCCTCAAAAAAGCTCCCATTAGAGCAGAGCAGCCAGCGGAGCTTACTCCTACAAAACGAGGTCCATAAATGCTCATTTTCTTTGCCAGCCTTGCAATACTTTTACTCGGCTACAAGTTCTACAGCCCATTTGTTGAAAAACAAGCGGGCATAGACCCTACAGCCATAACCCCCCAACAGCGCCTGCATGACGGCGTCGACTACGTCCCCATCAGCCCCATGAGGGCATTTCTGATTCAGTTTTTGAACATTGCCGGTATCGGCCCTATTTTCGGCCCCATCCTGGGCGCCCTGTATGGCCCGATCGCGCTGGTCTGGATTGTCATCGGCAACGTTATTGGCGGTGCGGTGCATGACTATTTCTCCGGCGTTATGAGCCTCAAGGAAGATGGTAAAAGCCTGCCGGAGATTGCCGGAAACTATTACAACGTGATCTTCAAAGGCTTCATGCTGGTCTTCACTTGCATGCTGCTTTTCTTCGTTGGCGTGGTTTTCATCATGAGCCCGGCAGGCCTGCTGAGCAACCTGTCCTATTTCGAAGGCACTTTCCTGGCCGGAAATACATTTTGGGTATTGTTAATACTCGCCTATTATTTCTTCGCGACCTTGCTACCCATCGACAAAATCATCGCCAAACTGTATCCGCTGTTTGGCTTGCTGATGATCGTGATGACCAGCCTGGTTGCTCTAGCGCTGCTGCGTGAAGCGCCCCACCTGCCTCAGGTCACCGATCTGTTCGCCTACTTCGACGGCCACCATGAGCATGACTTCCTGACGCCCAACCCCAGCGGACTGCCCATTTGGCCGTTGCTGTTCCTGACCATAACCTGCGGGGCCATCAGTGGTTTCCACTCTACCCAGTCGCCGATGATCGCCCGCTGCCTCACCAATGAAAAATATGCTCGCCCGGTGTTCTACGGCGCGATGATGTGCGAAGGCATAGTCGCCTGCGTGTGGGCCACGGCAGGCATCGCCACCTTCCCCGGCGGCTATGTCGAACTCAAGGCTATGCTCGACCAAGGCGGGCCGGGCTTTGTGGTCAACCATATCGCTACCAGCTACCTGGGCATCTTTGGCGGAGTGATGGCGATCTTGGCAGTGGCCATCTTCCCGATCACCTCCGGCGACACCGCTTTCCGCTCGCTGCGCCTGACCATCACCGACGCCTTCAACATTCCCCAGTCCGCCATGCGCCGCCTGGCTTTGTCGGCGCCGCTGCTGGGCGTGGCGTATCTGATGACGTTCCTGGACTTCTCGCTGATCTGGCGATACTTCGCTTTCTCCAACATGCTGCTGTCCACCAGCGTGCTGTGGCTGGCAACCAAGTATTTGTTGGATCGGGGCAGCTTCCACTGGATTGTCAGCATCCCCGCCGTGATCGGCACCGCCGTGACCATTTCGTATATCGCAACGGCCGGGATTGGCTTTAACCTGCCAATCCACTATGCCAAACCGATTGGCATCCTGATCGCCGTAGCCTGCCTCATCGGCTTGGTCATTCAACACAATCGAAACAACGCCAATGCGTATGCGGAACCGGAAGCGTAACTAAACCCGCCACCTATTACGCAGCATTAGCCGGGCAGACGGGGCCACTCGAAAGAGTAGGCCCCGTTTTCGTTACCAAGAAGGATGACGCAAGCGTTTGACCGGGATCGAAGCCACCAGCAGATCGGCTGGGAAGCTCTAGAGAATTTCCAGTGCTTTGCGCACCGGCGCAAAGCTGCGTCGGTGGATAGGCGTGGCGCCAAGGCGCTGCAGCGCTTCGAGGTGGACGGGCGTGGGGTAGCCCTTGTGGCCGGCCAGGCCGTAGCCGGGGTAGATCAGGTCCAGCGCCTGCATTTCCCGATCGCGGCTGACCTTGGCGAGGATGGAGGCGGCGGCGATGGCGGGCACCTCGGCGTCGCCGCCGATCACCGGGGCGCTGGGCACGGCGAGTTTCGGGCAGCGGTTGCCGTCGATCAGGGCGAGTTTCGGGGTGACGCTCAACCCCTCCACAGCGCGCTGCATGGCGAGCATGGTGGCATGCAGGATGTTGAGGCGGTCGATTTCGTCCACTTCGGCGCGGGCGATGCACCAGGCCAGGGCCTTTTCCTGGATCTCGTCGAACAGCGCCTCGCGGCGCGCTTCGGTGAGTTTCTTGGAGTCGTTGAGGCCCTGGATCGGGCGGGCCGGATCGAGGATCACCGCGGCGGTGACCACCGGGCCGCACAGCGGGCCGCGGCCGACTTCGTCGACCCCGGCGACCAGCTCTTCGACCAGTTCGAAATCCAGACCCAGTTGCATGCTCAGCGCTGCCCTACCAGTTCCAGCACCGCGTCGGCGGCACGCGCCGAGGCGTCGCGGCGCAGCGTGCGGTGGATCTGGTCGAAACCGTCGGTCTGCGCGTGGCCATCGACGATCAGCGGTGCCAGCGTCTGCGCCAGGGCGTCCGGGGTGGCCGCATCCTGGATCAGTTCGGGCACCAGCAGGCGCTGGGCCAGCAGGTTGGGCAACGACACGTAGGGGCTCTTCACCAGCCGCTTGAGAATGCGGTAGGTCAGCGGCGCCACCTTGTAGGCGACCACCATGGGCCGCTTGTACAGCAGCGCTTCCAGGGTGGCGGTGCCCGAGGCGATCAGCACCGCATCACAGGCGGCGAGCGCTTGGTGCGACTGGCCGTCGAGCAGGGTCAGCGCCAGGTTGCGGCCGGCCAGCATCTGTTCGAGCTGGGCGCGGCGTTCGGCGTTGGCGCAGGGTAATACGAAGTGCAGCTCCGGACGCAGGGCGCGCAGGCGCTCGGCGGCATCCAGGAACAGACTGCCCAGCTTGGCCACTTCGCCGCCCCGACTACCCGGCAGCAGGGCCACCACGGCGCCCTCCTCTGCCAGACCCAGCTCGCGGCGCGCCTGGGCGCGGTCGGCCTGCAGCGGGATATCGTCGGCCAGCGGGTGGCCGACGAAGCACACCGGCACCTGGTGCTCGGTGTAGAACTGTGCCTCGAACGGGAACAGGGTCAGCATCAGATCGCAGGCATCGCGGATCTTGAACACGCGCTTCTGCCGCCAAGCCCACACCGAGGGGCTGACATAGTGAACGGTCTTGATGCCGGCCTGACGCAACTTGAACTCGACACCGAGGTTGAAATCCGGGGCGTCGATGCCGATGAACACGTCGGGCTTGGCGGCGGTCAGGTCGGCGATCAGCTGCTTGCGGCGGCGCAGCAGCTCGGGCAGTCGGCCGAGCACCTCGACCAGGCCCATGACCGCCAGGCGCTCCATGGGGAACATGGAGACCAGGCCCTCGGCCTCCATGCGCGGACCGCCTACGCCGATGAACTCCACCTCCGGATGGCGTGCCTTGAGGGCACGCATCAAGCCCGAGCCGAGGATGTCGCCGGACGCTTCGCCGGCGACCAGTGCGACGCGCAAGGAAGCCGCCATGGCGTCAGCGGGTGATGCCGCGCGTGGAGGCGCGGATGGAGTCACGGAACAGAGCCACTTCGGGGAACTGGCTGGCCGTGCCTTCGAGCTCGGCCAAGGCCTGCTCGATGGTCAGACCCTGGCGGTAGACGATCTTGTAGGCGCGGCGCAGGGCCTGGATCGCCTCGGCGGAGAAACCGCGCCGGCGCATGCCCTCGAAGTTCATGCTGCGCGCCTCGGCCGGGTTGCCGAATACGGTGACGAAGGCCGGCACGTCCTTGCCGATGGCCGTGCCCATGCCGGAGAAGCTGTGGGCGCCGATACGCACGTGCTGGTGCACCAGGGTGTAGCCGGAGAGGATCGCCCAGTCGTCCATCACCACGTGACCCGCCAGCGCGGTATTGTTCACCAGGATGCAGTGGTTGCCGATCACGCAGTCATGCCCCACATGGGCGTAGGCCATGATCAGGTTGTGGCTGCCGATGGTGGTTTCCGAACGGTCCTGCACGGTGCCCCGGTGCAGGGTCACGCCTTCACGGATGACATTGTGGTCACCGATCACCAGGCGAGTGGCTTCACCCTTGTACTTGAGGTCGGGAGTGTCTTCGCCGATGGAAGAGAACTGGAAGATCTGGTTGTTGCGACCGATGCGGGTGGGACCCTTGACGATCACATGCGGGCCGATGACGGTACCTTCACCGATCTCCACATCCGGGCCGATGATCGACCAGGGGCCGACGCTGACGTTTTCGGCCAGACGGGCACTCGGGTCGATGATCGCGCGCGGGTCAATCGAACTCATAGTTTGCGTTCCGCACAAATGATTTCCGCCGAGCAGACCGGCTTGTCGTCCACGCTCGCCTCGCAGGCGAACTTCCAGATGCCACGCTTGGCGCTAAGGAAGCGCGCCTGCAGGGTCAGCTTGTCGCCGGGCACGACCGGCTGACGGAAGCGCAGGTTGTCGGAACCGACGAAGTAGTAGAGGGTGCCGTCCGCCGGCGTGGCATCCAGCATGCGGAAACCCAGGAGGCCGGCGGCCTGGGCCATGGCTTCGATGATCAGCACGCCCGGCATGATCGGGTGCTGCGGGAAATGCCCGTTGAAGAACGGCTCGTTGATCGTGACGTTCTTGTAGGCGCGAATGGTCTTGCCTTCCAGATCAATGGCCTCGACCCGGTCCACCAGCAGGAACGGGTAGCGGTGCGGCAGCAGTTCACGTATTTCGTTGATGTCCATCATGTTCAGGAAGCCTTGATACTCAGGAAGAATGCGGTTGAAACCTTCAGGCTTCAGATGAGGCATCCCCGTCCGGGGTCACGGCCGCCAGACGTTTTTCAAGTTGTTGCAGACGGCGGGCCATCTCGTCGAGCTGACGGATGCGCGCCGCGCTCTTGCGCCACTCGGCCGCCGGTTGCATGGCCGTACCGGAGGAATAGGAGCCCGGTTCGGTGATCGAACGGGTCACCATGGTCATACCGGTGACGAACACGTTGTCGCAGACTTCGATGTGCCCGACCATGCCGACGCCGCCGGCGATCATGCAATGACGGCCGATCTTGGTGCTGCCGGAAATGCCCACGCAGCCCGCCATGGCGGTGTGGTCGCCGATCTGCACGTTGTGCGCGATCATGATCTGGTTGTCGAGTTTGACGCCGTTACCGATCAGGGTATCGGCCAGCGCTCCGCGATCTACAGTGGTATTCGCGCCGATTTCCACATCGTCGCCGATGGTCACGCCGCCGATCTGGGCGATCTTCTGCCAGACACCCTTCTGGTTGGCGAAGCCGAAGCCTTCGCCGCCAATCACCGCGCCAGACTGAATCACCACGCGCTTGCCGATGGTGACGTCGTGGTAAAGGGTGACCCGCGGTGCCAGCCAGCCACCCTCGCCCACCACGGAGCGGGCGCCGATCACGCAGTGCGCGCCGATGGTCACATGGGCGCCGATCCTGGCGCCGCTTTCGATGACGGCACAGGGCCCGATGCTGGCGCTAGGATCGATTTCGGCGTCATCGGCCACCACGGCGGAGGGATGAATGCCCGCGCCGGCGACCGGCTTGCGATCGAACAGGTGCGAGAGCCCCGCGTAGGCCAGATAGGGATCCGGTACCACCAGCGCGTCGCCTGCATACCCCTCGGCGTCTGCAGCCTTGAGCAGCACGGCGCCGGCCCGGGTCTGGTCCAGGTACTTGCGGTACTGGGGATTGGCCAGGAAGGTCAGTTGCCCGGGGCCGGCGTCCTGCAGGGTGGCCAGTCCGGAGATCTGCTTGTCGGCGGCGCCACGCAGGGTGGCGCCCAGTCGCTCGGCCAGCTCGCCGAGAGTGAATGCTAGAGACTTCATACTTCAGCGCAGTTGGTTCATCCGTTCGATCACCTGGCGGGTGATGTCGAGTTGCGGTTTGACGTCGATGACGGCGGCGCGGTCCAGAACCAGGTCGTAGTTGCCCTTCTTGAGCACATCGGCAACGGCCTGGTCGAGCTTGGGCTTGAGCTGCTGCAGGGTTTCCTGGTCACCACGCGCCTTGGCTTCGTTCAACTCGCGGGACTGAGCCTGGAAGTCACGAGCCTTCTGGCGGAACTCCAGCTCCAGGCGCTCACGCTCGGCGGTGGACAGCTTGTCGCCTTCCTTGGTCAGGCGATCCTGCAGACGCTTGGCGTCGCTTTCCAGGGTCTTCAGCTTGTTGAGATCCGGACCGTATTTCTTCTCGGCGTCCACGGCGTAGCGCTTGGCGGCATCGGACTCGAGCAGCGCCATCTGGTAGTTCAGTACGGCGATCTTCATTTCGGCAAAAGCCGGGGCAGCCACCAGGGCGGAGGCCAGGAGAACCAGCTGGGTGAGTTTACGCACGGTGTACTCCAGGGTTGGGTGGATCAGAAGGTTTGACCAAGGGAGAACTGGAAGACCTGGGTGTCGGAGTCTTCCGGCTCATTGATCGGCTTGGCCAGGCTGAAGCTCAGCGGGCCCAGCGCGGTGATCCAGGTCAGGCCGACGCCGACGGAGCTGGCCATGTTGCCGATGTCGATGTCGCAGCTCGGATCGTTACGGTTCTTCTGGGACGCACTGCAGTTGGTGTCGAATACGTTGCCCACATCGACGAACAGGGTCGTGCGCAACGAGCGCTGGTCCTTGACGAAGGGCAGCGGGAACAGCAGCTCGACGCCACCCTGGATCAGCACGTTGCCGCCGAAGGGCAGCGGGTCCTGATCGGGATCGGTGACACGGCCGTACTGGTCGCGAACGCTGTAAACGATATCCCCGTTGGCATCGCGGACCACGCTCGGCGTACTGCGGGGGCCCAGGCTGCTGTCCTCGAAGCCACGCACAGAGTTGAAACCGCCTGCGTAGTAATGCTCGTAGAACGGCAGGCCTTCGCTGTCACCAAAGCCGTCGCCATAACCCAGCTGGGTATGGAAACGCAGCGCATACTTGTCACCCAGCGGCGCGAATATCTGCCCGCGGTAGTCGATCTTGTAGAAGGACAGGTCGCTGCCCGGCAGCGTGGCTTCGACGTAGAGGCTCTGCGAATGGCCGCGGGTGGCCAGCACGCCCCGGTTGAGCGCCGATTGCGACCAGCCGATGTTGGCCTTGAAGTTGGTGTAGCTGTCGCCCTCGCCTTCGATGAACTGGACGATTTCGTCGACCGTATACAGACCGGTCTGAATCTCGTCCTGCTGCGCCGAGAGCCCGTAGCTGAGGCGCGAGTACTCGCTGATCGGGTAACCAAAGGTCAGGCCCACGCCCAGGCTGTTCACCGAGTAGCTGGAGATGCTGTAGTCCAGCTCGTCATAGTCGGTGCTGCGGTAGAAGGCGTTGTAGCCGAGGCTGACGCCGTCGGGTGTCCAGTACGGGTCCAGGAAGCTGAAGTTGTAGCGTTCCTGGTATTCGCTGCGGGTCAGGCCGAGGCTGACGCGGTTGCCGGTGCCGAGGAAGTTGTTCTGGCTGATTGAGCCGCCGAGGATCAGGCCGGAGTTCTGGGCGAAGCCGATGCTCGCCATGATCGAGCCGGACGGCTGCTCCTCGACCGTGTAGTTCACGTCGATCTGGTCGTCGGTACCTGGAACCGCCGGGGTCTCGACGTTGACTTCCTTGAAGAAGCCCAGGCGCTCGAGGCGTGCCTTGGACTGGTCGATCAGGTAGGTGGAGGCCCAGCCGCCTTCCATCTGGCGCATCTCGCGGCGCAGCACCTCGTCCTCGGTCTTGGTGTTGCCGCGGAAGTTGATGCGGTTGACGTAGGCGCGCTTGCCCGGATCGACCACGAAGGTGACGGTGACCGAATTGTCATCCGCGTGGGTCTCGGGCACGCCGTTGACGTTGGCGAAGGTATAGCCTTCGTTGCCCAGCCGACGGGTCAGCAGCTCGGAGGTGGTGGTCATCACCCGGCGCGAGAACACTTGGCCCGGCTTGACCAGCAGCAGCGCTCGAATTTCCTCCTCGGGCACCTTGAGGTCGCCCGAGAGGCGCACGTCACGCACGGTGAACTTCTCGCCCTCGTCGATATTGACGGTGATGTAGACGTTCTTCTTGTCCGGCGTGATGGACACCTGGGTCGAGACGATATCCATGTTGATATAGCCGCGGTCCAGGTAGAACGAGCGCAGGCGTTCCAGGTCGCCGGAGAGCTTTTCGCGGGCGTACTTGTCGTCGTTCTTGAAGAACGAGGCCCAGTGGCTGGCCTTCAGCTCGAACAGGTCGGTGACTTCCTCATCGGAAAAGACGCTGTTGCCCACCACATTGATGTGCTGAATGCTGGCGACGCTGCCCTCGTTGACTTCGATCTTCAGCGCCACACGGTTGCGCGGCTGCGGCTCGACCTTGGCGACGATCTCGGCGGAATAGCGGCCCTGGGCGACATACTGGCGTTGCAGCTCGTTGCGCACGCCTTCGAGGGTGGCCGGCTGGAAGATCTCGCCCTCGGCCAACCCGGATTGCTGCAGGCCGCGCAGCAGGTCTTCGGTCTGGATCGCCTTGTTGCCTTCGATCTCGATGCTGGAAATCGACGGACGTTCGACCAAATCGATGACCAGCGCATTGCCGTCGCGACCCAGGCGGATGTCCTGGAAGAAGCCGGTGCGGAACAGCGCGCGCGAAGCATCCACCAGGCGGCGCTCGTCGACCTTTTCGCCAACGTTCAACGGCAACGCCGCAAAGACGCTGCCGGCAGAGACCCGCTGCAGGCCGTTGACACGAATGTCGTTGACTACGAAGGACTCCGCGTGGGCCTCGGCGATCAGGAGGGCGGCAATCGCCGCAGGTAGCAGGCGTTTCATGAAGTCCTTTTTTAAAACTGATTATGTGACTGCTGAACGTCAGAACTGCGGCTCACAGCCGCCCCAGATCATTGAACAAGGCCAGCAACATGACCCCTATGACCAGCGCGATGCCGATCTGCATCCCCCAGGCCTGGACCTTTTCCGGCAGCGGTTTTCCTCTTGCCCATTCGTAGAGATAGAAGAGCAGGTGTCCGCCATCAAGCACGGGAATCGGCAACAGGTTGAGAATGCCCAGGCTGATGCTCAAATAGGCAAGGAAATTCAGGAAATCCGCCAGCCCGGACTGGGCCGAAGTGCCGGCCACTTTAGCAATGGTGATCGGACCGCTCAAGTTTTTTACCGAGAGCTCCCCGAACAGCATCTTGCCCAGTGAATCCAGGGTCAGCTGGCTCATCGACCAGGTGCGCTGCACGCTCTGCCAGACCGCATCGAGCGGACCATAACGAATCTCGCGAAGCATTTCCGCTGGCCAGTCCACACCGCTCACCCCGGCGCCCAGATAGCCCTGGCGAGCCTCGCCTTCACCACGGCCAGCCAGCTGCACCTCGACTGCCAGTGGCTGGCCTGCGCGCTCGACTTGCAGCACCACCTGCTGATCCGCACGCGCCCGCACCCGCTCCACCAGATCCTGCCAGTCGCGCAGGGCGACGCCATCCAGGCTGAGCAGACGGTCTCCCGTGCGCAGGCCGGCAGCCTGCGCCGGCCCGCTCGGATCGATATGCGCGAGAACGGCCGGAACGGCCGGACGCCAGGGTTGCAGGCCGAGCGAGCCGATCGGGTCCGGCTCTTCGACACCGCGTTGCCAGGCATTCAGGCTGATCTGGTAGTCATGCTCGACGGTGCTGTCCGGCTCGCTGACCCGTACCTGCAGCACGCCGGTTTCGCCCAGCCGGCGAACCAGCTGCAGATTGACCGCACCCCAGCCATCGACGGCCTTGCCGTCCACCGCAAGGATCTCCTGCCCGGCCTGCAGTCCAGCCTCCGCGGCCGGCGTTCCCGGTAGCACCTGCCCGATCACCGGGCGCACCTGCTGGGTGCCGAGCATGGCGATCAGCCAGAAGAACAGCAGGGCCAGCAGGAAGTTGGCAATCGGTCCGGCGGAAACGATGGCGAAGCGCTGACGGACGGATTTGCGGTTGAAGGTCTGGCCGAGCAGCTCTGTCGGCACCTCGCTTTCCCGCTCGTCCAGCATTTTTACATAGCCACCCAGCGGAATGGCGGCCACCACGAACTCGGTGCCGTGGCGATCGTGCCAGCGCAGCAACGGCGTGCCGAAGCCCACCGAGAAGCGCAACACCTTCACGCCACACCGGCGGGCAACCCAGAAGTGGCCGAACTCGTGGAAGGTCACCAGCACACCCAGCGCAATCAGGGTGCCCACGATCATGTATACAGCGCTCATCGTAATCCTCCGCGGCGAGTCCCTGCCTCAACGACTTCCGGTACTGCCGGACGGCTAGCAAGCATGCCGCTGCAGCCATTCCTGTGCCCGCACACGGGCCAGATGGTCGGCATGCAGAACTGCCCGAAGGTCTTCGACAGCCACCACGGGCTCGGCGTTCAGTACGCTTTCAATGATTTGTGCAATGTCGGTAAAGCGGATACGCCGCTCGAGAAAGGCGGCAACCGCCACCTCATTGGCCGCGTTCAGCATCGCCGGGGCGCTGCCGCCGATCTGGGCGGCTTCGCGGGCCAGGCGCAGACAGGGGAACCGCGTTTCATCCGGCGCCTGGAAGTCCAGACGTGCGACCTTGAACAGGTCCAGCGGCGCCACACCGGTGTCGATGCGCTCCGGCCAGGCCAGGGCATGACCGATCGGCGTACGCATGTCCGGATTGCCCAGCTGGGCCAGCACAGAACCGTCTACATAGTCGACCAGCGAATGGATCACGCTTTGCGGATGAACCACCACTTCCACCTGCTCGGGACGCGCATCGAACAACCAGCAGGCTTCGATCAGCTCGAGGCCCTTGTTCATCATGCTCGCCGAGTCCACGGAAATCTTGCGCCCCATCGACCAGTTGGGATGGGCGCAGGCCTGCTCGGGCGTGACATCGCTCAGCGCTGCGGCCGGCATTTCGCGGAACGGGCCGCCGGACGCGGTCAGCAGGATGCGGCGCACGCCCACTGCGGACAGCCCGCGGGCGTAATCGCCGGGCAAGCCCTGGAAGATAGCGTTGTGCTCGCTGTCGATGGGCAACAGCACCGCACCATGCTCGCGCACCGCCTGCATGAAGAGCGCGCCGGACATCACCAGCGCTTCCTTGTTGGCCAGCAGCACACGCTTGCCGGCCTGCACGGCCGCCAGGGTCGGACGCAGGCCGGCGGCGCCGACGATCGCAGCCATCACCGCATCCACCTCAGGGTGACCGGCGACCTCGCACAACCCATCCTCGCCCGCCAGCACCCGGGTTTCCAGGCCCGCGGCCTGCAGGCGCTCCTGCAGGTGCCGCGCGGCGGCCTGGTCGGCCACCACGGCAAAGCGCGGCTTGTGCTTCAGACACAGGGTTTCCAGTTCGACGAGACGCGAATGCCCGGTCAGCGCAAAGACGCGGTAGCGTTCGGGGTGCCGCGCCACGACGTCCAGGGTACTCAGGCCGATGGAGCCGGTAGCACCCAGCACGGTAATCCATTGAGGTTTCACAGGGTTCCCCAACCAGCAGCCCAGAGCAGGACCGCGAACACCGGAACGGCCGCGGTCAGGCTGTCGATGCGATCCAGCACGCCGCCGTGCCCGGGCAGCAGGTTGCTGCTGTCCTTCACCCCGGCCTGGCGCTTGAACATGCTTTCAGTCAGATCACCGACCACCGAGATCAGCACCACCACAGCGGCGCCCAGCATGGCCAGCAGCAGATCGCTGGGCAGCCAGTCGCGATAGAGGCCGACGCCCAGCGTCACCAGCAGACTGGCCAGCAGTCCACCGAACACCCCTTCCCAGCTCTTGCCCGGGCTGACTTTCGGCGCCAGCTTGCGCTTGCCGAACGCGCGACCGGAAAAATAGGCACCGATATCGGCGACCCACACCAGCACCATCACCGCCACGATCAGCCAGTTGCCCAGCGGCCACTGCTTGAGCAGCAGCAGGCCCTGGAACGCCGGCAGCAGGATCAGCAGGCCGATCAGCAGCTGCACCGGCTGGGCGCGCCAGGCTTCGGCGCTGGCCGGGTAGCGCAGCACCGCCCAGATCGCGGCCAACCACCAGAGCATCCCCAGCACCAGCACCGGCACCGCCAGCTGCGGAAAGCGGAACAGCCAGCTCGCCAGGATCACCACGACCAGCGCGTAGGCGATACGCAGCTTCTGGGCCTGCAGACCGGCCAACCGCGCCCACTCCCAGGCACCAAGGGTGATGACGGCGCCGATGAACAGAGCGAACCACTGGCCTTCCAGCAGGAAGAAACCCGCCAGCGCAACCGGCAGCAGGATCAGGGCGGTGATAATGCGTTGTTTCAACATCCGCGAGAGTCCCCAGCCACCTGGTCTCCGGTCTTGCCGAAACGTCGCTGCCGGGTGGCGAAATTGGCCAGCGCCTTGCGCATGGCCTCGTGTTTGAAATCCGGCCAGTAGAGGTCGGAGAAATACAGCTCGCTGTAGGCCAGTTGCCAGAGCAGGAAGTTGCTGATGCGGTGCTCGCCGCCGGTGCGGATGCACAGGTCGGGCAACGGCTGACCGGCGGTGGCCAGGCAGCCCTCCAGCATCGCTGCATCGATCTGCTCGGCGCGCAACTCGCCCGCCTGCACCCGTTCGGCCAGTTGCCGTGCGGCCTGGGTGATATCCCACTGGCCGCCATAGTTGGCAGCCACCTGCAGGAGGAAGCGGCCTTCGCTGGCCAGCGCCTCGGCCTCGGCCATGGCGGCCTGCAGCTCGGGGTGGAAGCGCGAGCGGTCGCCGATGATGCGCAGGCGAATGCCGTTCTGACTCAGCTTGCGCGCCTCGCGGCGCAGGGCCGTGAGGAACAGTTCCATCAGCGCGCTGACTTCGTCAGCGGGACGCTGCCAGTTCTCGCTGGAGAACGCGAACAGCGTCAGCACCTCCACGCCCGACTCGACGCATACCTCGATGACGGCCCGCACCGCGTCGACGCCGGCCTTGTGGCCGGCGACACCGGGCAGCAAGCGCTTCTTGGCCCAGCGATTGTTCCCATCCATGATGATCGCCACATGCCGCGGTACTGCCGGCTGGGTTTCCTGGTTGTGCTTGCTCATGCTGGTTCCTGCAGACCTCAAACGGCCATCAGGTCGGTTTCCTTGGCTTCCAGAGCCTTCTCAACCTCGGCGACGAACTTGTCGGTGAGCTTCTGCACCTCGTCGGCGGCGCGGCGCTCGTCGTCTTCGCTGATTTCCTTTTCCTTGACCAGATCCTTGAGCTGAGCCAGCGCGTCGCGCCGGATGTTGCGGATGGCCACACGGGTGTTCTCGGCCTCGCCACGCGCCTGCTTGGTGTAGCCCTTGCGGGTTTCCTCGGTCAGCGGCGGCATCGGCACGCGAATGGTGGTGCCAGCGGTAGCCGGGTTCAGACCCAGGTCAGAGGTCATGATCGCCTTCTCCACGGCCTGGATCATGCCCTTGTCGAACACGGTCAGCGCCAGGGTGCGGGAGTCCTCGACGGTGACGTTGGCGATCTGGCGCAGCGGGGTGTCGCTACCGTAGTAGGAGACCATCACGCCATCCAGGATGCTGGGGTGGGCGCGACCGGTACGGATCTTCGCGAAAGCGGTCTTGAGCGACTCGACGCTCTTTTCCATGCGGCTCTGCGCATCCTGTTTGATCTCGTTGATCATACGTTCGACTCCTCGATCAGGGTTCCTTCGGCGCCGCCCAGAACGATGTTCAGCAGGGCGCCAGGCTTGTTCATGTTGAAGACGCGCAGCGGCATCTTGTGGTCGCGGACCAGGCAGATGGCCGTCAGGTCCATGACCTCCAGCTTGCGGTCCAGTACGCCATCATAGGTCAGGCGCTCGAACTTCTCGGCATTCGGATCCTTGAACGGATCAGCCGTGTAGACACCGTCCACCTTGGTGGCCTTGAGCACCACATCCGCATCGATCTCGATGGCGCGCAGGCAGGCTGCCGAGTCGGTGGTAAAGAAGGGGTTGCCGGTGCCGGCGGAGAAGATCACCACTTCGCCGCTCTTGAGGTGGCGCATGGCCTTGCGGCGGTCGTAGTGGTCGGTGACGCCGACCATGGAAATGGCCGACATGACCAACGCAGGGATGTTGGAGCGTTCCAGGGCGTCACGCATGGCCAGCGCATTCATCACGGTGGCCAGCATGCCCATATGGTCACCGGTGACGCGGTCCATGCCCGCCGCCGACAGCGCGGCACCGCGGAACAGGTTGCCGCCGCCGATCACCAGACCGACCTGGACGCCGATACCGACCAGTTGCCCGACCTCCAGCGCCATACGATCCAGCACCTTGGGGTCAATCCCGAAATCCTCAGACCCCATCAGGGCTTCGCCGCTGAGTTTGAGTAGGATGCGTTTATAGCGAGGTTGACCACTCACCTGCTGTGCCATTGCGTATCTCTCCTGCGGCGTTTTGCTGTTCTTGCAGGCCTGGCCTGCGAATGGGTGCCCGTGAGACCACCCAAATACCGGACACGTCCGGCTGAAACGGTTTTGCGTCCCCTCTTTGACGAAAAGGCCGCACGCGTGAGCGGGCAGCCTCTTCGGGGCGACAGTTCGAAAACCGTCAGACTTGTTACTTGGAAGAAGCCATCTGGGCAGCTACTTCGGCAGCGAAGTCTACTTCGACCTTCTCGATGCCTTCACCTACTTCGTAACGCACGAAGGAGACGATTTCAGCGCCGGCCTTCTTGGCCAGCTCGCCGACCTTGACTTCCGGATCCTTGACGAAGGCCTGCTCGACCAGGCTGGCTTCGGCCAGGAACTTGCTGATACGGCCCTTGACCATGTTCTCGACGATGTTTTCCGGCTTGCCGGCAATCTTCTCGGCGTTCAGCTGCAGGAAGATTTCCTTTTCCTTGGCGATCAGCTCGTCGGAAACGTCGGAGGGGTTCAGAACGGCCGGGTTGGCGGCAGCCACGTGCATGGCGATGTCGCGAGCCAGCTCCGGGTTACCGCCCTTCAGGCAGACCAGGACGCCGATACGGTGACCGTGCAGGTAGGCACCCACCACGTCGCCTTCCACGCGGGTCAGACGGCGGATGTTGACGTTTTCACCGCACTTGGCAACCAGGGCCTGGCGCGCTTCTTCGCGATCAGCGACCAGCGGAGCGGCGTCGGTGTAGCCCGCAGCGAACGCCTTGTCCAGGCTCTCGGCGACGAAGGTCTTGAAATCGGCCTGCAGGGCCAGGAAGTCGGTCTGGGAGTTGACTTCCATGATGACAGCGGTCTTGTTGTCATCGGAAACCTTGGCGGCGATGGAGCCTTCGGCGGCAATGTTGCCAGCCTTCTTGGCGGCCTTGATGGCGCCGGAAGCACGCATGTCGTCGATGGCCTTCTCGATGTCGCCATTGGCGGCAACCAGGGCCTTCTTGCACTCCATCATGCCTTGGCCGGTGCGCTCACGCAGTTCTTTGACGAGGGCTGCAGTAATCTCTGCCATGTTCGCGATCCTCAGGAAAGGGATTGATTCGTTTGCTTGCCCGCCAGGCGGGCCAGTCGATTCGGGAGTGGCGAAAAAGGGGGCCTAGCCCCCTTTTTTCGCTTGACGCTTCGCTCAACGGTGTCGAGCTATCAGCCAGCGGCGGCTTCGGAAGCAGCTTCTTCGACGAACTCGTCGCCAGCGCCACCGTTCTGCTTGCCACGCAGCACAGCGTCGGCCATCGCGCCCAGGTACAGCTGGACTGCGCGGATGGCGTCGTCGTTACCGGGGATGATGTAGTCCACGCCTTCCGGGCTGCTGTTGGTATCGACAACGCCGATGACCGGGATGCCCAGCTTGTTGGCTTCGCTGATGGCAATACGCTCGTGGTCGACGTCGATCACGAACAGCGCGTCCGGCAGACCGCCCATGTCCTTGATACCGCCCAGGCTGCGCTCGAGCTTCTCGAGGTCGCGGGTGCGCATCAGGGCTTCCTTCTTGGTCAGCTTGTCGAAGGTGCCGTCCTGGGACTGGCCTTCGAGCTCGCGCAGACGCTTGATGGAGGCGCGGATGGTCTTGTAGTTGGTGAGCATGCCGCCCAGCCAGCGGTGGTCGACATAGGGCATGCCGCAACGGGCGGCTTCTTCGGCAACGATCTTGCCAGCGGAACGCTTGGTGCCCACGAACAGGATCTTGTTCTTGCCGGCAGCCAGCTTCTCAACGAAGGCCAGAGCCTCGTTGAACATCGGCAGGGTCTTTTCCAGGTTGACGATGTGAATCTTGTTGCGCGCACCGAAGATGTACTTGCCCATCTTCGGGTTCCAGTAACGGGTCTGGTGGCCGAAGTGCACACCGGCCTTCAGCATATCGCGCATGGTGACTTGGGACATGATCGTTCCTCTATAAGTCGGGTTAGGCCTCCACGCATCCCGATCTCCAACCCTTTCGGGCACCCAGGAAACCGTGTCGACGCGTGTGCGGATTTGATCGCCTGACGGGACCACCCCGTCGAGCGGCGCGTTTTATAGCATAACGAGCAATCGGAAGCTAGAAGGGCCGGCGCTGGCGCGCGGCTTTTTTGCCGACCCGGCCGGCCGCGCCAGCCGCCCGACGGCAATCGCTTTGGTTTATCATTTCGCTTCCTTGTATTGCAGAGCGCGCCGCCGAGCGCCGGAAAGAGATCCCCCATGACCGTGTCCATCAAGACCCCGGAAGAAATCGAGAAGATGCGCGTCGCCGGCCGCCTGGCCGCCGAGGTGCTGGAAATGATCGAGCCCCACGTCAAGGCCGGGGTCACCACCGAGGAGCTGGATCGCATCTGCCACGACTATATCGTCAACGTTCAGCAGGCCATCCCCGCCCCGCTCAACTACCACGGCTTTCCCAAGTCGATCTGCACGTCGATCAACCACGTGGTGTGCCATGGCATCCCCAATGACAAGCCGCTGAAGAACGGCGACATCATCAACATCGACATCACCGTCATCAAGGACGGTTACCACGGCGATACCAGCAAGATGTTCATGGTCGGCAACGTGCCGGAATGGGCCGAACGCCTGTGCCGCATCACCCAGGAGTGCCTCTACAAGGGCATCGAACTGGTGCGTCCGGGCACCCATCTGGGCGATATCGGCGAAGTGATCCAGAAGCATGCCGAGAGCCACGGCTTCTCCATCGTGCGCGAGTACTGCGGGCACGGTATTGGTGCGGTTTTCCACGAGGAACCCCAGGTGCTGCACTACGGCAAGGCAGGCACCGGCCTGGAACTCAAGGAAGGCATGACCTTCACCATCGAGCCGATGCTCAACCAGGGTCGCCCGGAAACCCGCACCCTGGGCGATGGCTGGACCGCCATCACCAAGGACCGCAAGCTGTCCGCCCAGTGGGAACACACCCTGCTGGTCACCGCCACCGGCTACGAGATCCTGACCCTGCGCAAGGACGACACCATCGCTCACCGATCGGCCTGAAACTTGCCTCAGCCGCCCATCCCGCAGTAAGGCCGCCGTCATGCTCCAGACCGATACCGAATTGTTCGACCCCAGCCAGTTCCAGGCGGAACTGTCCCTCAAGGCCAGCCCCATCGCGGCCTTCAAGAAGGCTATTGCCCGCGCCCGCGAGGTGCTGGATCACCGCTTCCTGGCGGGCCACGACATCCGCCAGCTGGTCCGGGATCGCGCCTGGTTCGTCGACCAGATCCTGCAGCTGGCCTGGCAACGGTTCGACTGGAGCAACGATGCGGCCATCGCCCTGTTGGCCGTGGGCGGTTACGGGCGTGGCGAGTTGCATCCCTATTCGGACATCGATCTGCTGATTCTGCTGGACGGCGAGGATCACGAGCTGTTCCGCGAGCCCATCGAGGGCTTCCTCACCCTGCTCTGGGACATCGGCCTGGATGTCGGCCAGAGCGTGCGCTCGGTGGACGAATGCGCCGAAGAGGCGCGCGCCGATCTGACGGTGATCACCAACCTGATGGAAAGCCGCACCATCGCCGGCCCCGAGCACCTGCGCGAACGCATGCAGGCGGTCACCAGCCCGCAGCAGATGTGGCCGAGCGAGGAGTTCTTCCTGGCCAAGCGCAAGGAACTGCGCGCCCGCCACGCCAAGTACAACGACACCGAATACAACCTGGAGCCCAACGTGAAGGGTTCGCCGGGTGGACTGCGTGACATCCAGACCATCCTCTGGATGGCCCGCCGCCACTTCGGCACCCTGAACATGCAGGCCATGGTGGCGCAGGGTTTCCTGCTGGAAAGCGAGTACGCCATCCTCACCAGCGCCCAGGAGTTCCTCTGGAAGGTGCGCTACGCGCTGCACATGCTGGCCGGCCGCGCCGAGGATCGTCTGCTGTTCGACCACCAGCGGCGCATCGCTGGCCTGCTCGGCTACAGCAATAACGACGCCAAGACTGCCGTCGAGCGCTTCATGCAGAAATACTACCGCGTGGTCATGGGCGTGGCGGAACTCAACGACCTGATCAAGCAGCACTTCGAGGAAGTCATCCTCGCCCACGACGGCGACGAGCCGCCGGTACCGCTGAACAACCGCTTCCAGATCCGCAACGGCTACCTGGAAGTGACCCACGATCAGGTCTTCGAGCGCACGCCCTTCGCCATCCTGGAAATCTTCGTGCTGCTGGCCCAGCAGCCGGGCATCAAGGGTGTGCGCGCCGACACCATTCGCCAGCTGCGCGACCACCGCTACCTGATCGACGACGAGTTCCGCGCCGACATCCGCAACACCAGCCTGTTCATCGAGCTGTTCCGCAGCAGCCAGGGCATTCACCGCAACCTGCGGCGCATGAACCGCTACGGCATCCTCGGCCGCTACCTGCCGGAGTTCGGCCAGATCGTCGGACAGATGCAGCACGACCTGTTCCACATCTATACGGTGGACGCGCACACCCTCAACCTGATCAAGCACCTGCGCAAGTTCAAGTGGCCGGAGCTGGCGGAGAAGTTCCCGCTGGCCAGCCGCCTGATCGACCAGTTGCCCAAGCCGGAACTGATCTACCTGGCCGGCCTCTACCACGACATCGGCAAGGGCCGCGGGGGCGACCACTCGGAGATCGGCGCGCAGTTCGCCGAAGCCTTCTGCGCCCGCCACCAGCTGCCGCCGTGGGACAGCCGGCTGATCGTCTGGCTGGTCAACAACCACCTGGCGATGTCCACCACCGCGCAGCGCAAGGACCTCTCAGACCCACAGGTGATCAACGACTTCGCCCAGATGGTCGGCGACGGCACGCGGCTGGATTACCTCTACGTACTGACCGTGGCGGACATCAACGCCACCAACCCGACCCTGTGGAACTCCTGGCGGGCCAGCCTGCTGCGCCAGCTCTACGACGAGACCAAGCGCGCCCTGAACCGGGGTCTGGCCAACCCGCTGGATCGCGAGGAGCAGATCTGCCAGACGCAGAGCGCCGCGCTCGACCTGCTGGCCGCCGCCGGCATCGACCCGGATGCGGCGGAACAGCTGTGGAGCCAACTGGGCGACGACTATTTCCTGCGCCACAGCGCCGACGACATCGCCTGGCACACCCAGGCCATCCTCGACCATCCGCCCGGCGGCGAACCGCTGGTGCTGATCCGCCAGACCGCCCAGCGCGAGGTGGAAGGCGCCAGCCAGATCTTCATCTACGCCCCCGACCAGCACGACTTCTTCGCGGTGACCGTGGCCGCCATGGACCAGCTCAACCTGGATATCCATGACGCGCGGATCATCACCTCGACCAGCCAGTTCACCCTGGACACCTACATCGTGCTGGACGCCGAGGACGGCCGGGTGATCGACACGCCCGAGCGCGTCGAGGAGATTCGCCGCGGCCTGATCGATGCCCTGAAGAGTCCCGACTATCCGGCGATCATCCAGCGTCGGGTGACGCGCCAGCTCAAGCACTTCGCCTTCGCGCCCCAGGTGACCATCCACAACGATGCGCAGCGCGCTGTCACCGTGCTGGAGCTGATCGCTCCCGACCGCCCCGGCCTGCTGGCGCGTATCGGCAAGATCTTCCTGGACTTCGATCTTTCTCTGCAGAACGCCAAGATCACTACCCTGGGCGAGCGCGTCGAAGACGTGTTCTTCATCACCGACGCCCACAACCAGCCCCTCTCCGATCCCGAGCTGTGCGCACGCCTGCAGAAGGCCATTGTTGAACAGCTTGCTGTGGAAGGCAGTCCCGCCATCAACCTGAACCACCTCAGCATCTGACACTCCCATGAATTCAGCCCTGTCCCTGCTCCACCCCTACCCCTTCGAGAAGCTGCGCGCCCTGATGGCCGGTGCGCAGCCGCCGGCCGACCGGTCGCACATCGCCCTGTCCATCGGCGAGCCCAAGCATGCCGCGCCGGCTTTTGTCGCCCAGACGCTGGCCGCGCACATGGACCAGCTGTCGGTCTATCCGGCCACCCTGGGTTCGCCCGCCCTGCGCGAAGCCATCGTCGCCTGGTGCCAGCAGCGCTTCGGCGTACCGGACGGCTGGATGGACGCCGGGCGCCACGCGCTGCCGGTCAGCGGTACCCGCGAGGCGCTGTTCTCCTTCGTGCAGGCGGTGTTCAACCGCGAGCAGGGCGGGCTGGTGGTCAGTCCCAACCCCTTCTATCAGATCTACGAAGGCGCGGCCCTGCTGGCCGGCGCCACCCCGCACTACCTGCCATGCCTGGCCGACAACGGCTTCGCACCGGATTTCGATGCCGTGCCGACCGAGATCTGGCAGCGCACGCAGATCCTGTTCATCTGCTCGCCAGGCAACCCCACCGGCGCCCTGCTGCCGCTGGAAACCCTGAAGAGGCTGATTGCCCTGGCCGATGAACACGACTTCGTGATCGCCGCGGACGAGTGCTACAGCGAACTGTACTTCGACGAGAACAGCCCGCCGCCCGGCCTGCTCAGTGCCTGCGTCGCGCTGGGGCGCAGCGACTTCAAGCGCTGCGTGGTGTTCCACAGCCTGTCCAAGCGCTCCAACCTGCCGGGCCTGCGCTCCGGTTTCGTGGCCGGCGACGCCGAGATCCTCAAGGGCTATCTGCTCTACCGCACCTACCATGGCTGCGCCCTGCCCGGCCATGTCCAGCTGGCCAGCGAAGCGGCCTGGAAGGACGAGGCACATGTGCGCGCCAACCGCGCCCTGTACCGGCAGAAGTTCGATGCGGTGCTGGACATCCTCGCGCCGGTACTCGACGTGCAGCGCCCGGACGGCGGCTTCTACCTGTGGGCGAAAACCCCGGGGGACGATGCCACCTTCGCCCGCGACCTGTTCGCCGCCGAACACGTCACCGTGCTGCCCGGCTCGTTCCTGTCCCGCGAGGTGGATGGCTTCAACCCCGGCGCGGGCCGCGTGCGCATGGCGCTGGTAGCGTCGCTGGAGGAATGCGTCGAGGCAGCCGAGCGCATCCGCCGCTTCCTGGCCGCCTAGGACGGCGGGCCATCCAACCCTGTAGGGCGGTCAAGGCGCAGCGTTGACCACCCCACGCACATGCGGATGCGCGCCTCACGCGCAAACAACACAACGGCGGCGCGTGGCATAATTCGCCGCCCGTCCGGCACCGGCCGCCGGCGACCGCAAGAGAATCGAAACCAATGGCTTACACCCTCTACGGCATCAAGGCCTGCGACACGATGAAGAAGGCCCGCGCCTGGCTCGACGAGCACGGCACCGAGTACGCCTTCCACGACTACAAGAGCGCCGGCATCACGCGCGAGCACCTGCAGCGCTGGTGTGCCGAACATGGCTGGCAGACCGTGCTGAACCGCGCCGGCACCACCTTCCGTAAGCTCGACGACAGCCAGAAGGCCGGCCTGGACGAAGCCCGGGCCATCGAGTTGATGCTGGCCCAGCCCTCGATGATCAAGCGCCCGGTGCTCGACCTGGGCGCGCGCACGCTGGTCGGCTTCAAGCCCGATCTGTATCGCGAAGCCATCGGCTGATTCCCCTTTACACCTGACGACCCAGAAGGAATACCGACCATGACCACCTCTCTCTTCAGCCTGGCCTTCGGGGTCGGAACCCAGAATCGTCAGGGCGCCTGGCTGGAAATCTTCTACGCCCAGCCGCTGCTCAAGCCGTCTGCCGAGCTGGTAGCCGCCGTGCTGCCGCTGTTGGACTACACCGGCGGCAACCAGGCCATCGCCATCAACAAGGACAAGGCTGCCGACCTGGCCGCCGCCCTGAAAGGCATCGACGCGGTCCAGTCCGCGCTGCTGGTGCGCCTGGCCGAAAGCCAGAAGCCGCTGGTAGCCACCCTGCTGGCGGAAGACGCCGCGCTGACCTCCACCCCGGAGGCGTACCTGAAGCTGCACCTGCTGTCGCATCGCCTGGTCAAGCCCCACGGCCTGAACCTGACCGGCATCTTCCCCCTGCTGCCCAACGTGGCCTGGACCAGCGAAGGCGCCATCGATCTTGCCGAACTGGCCGAATGCCAGCTCGAAGCGCGCCTCAAGGGCCGCCTGCTGGAAGTGTTCTCGGTGGACAAGTTCCCGAAGATGACCGACTACGTGGTGCCGAGCGGCGTGCGCATCGCCGACAGCGCGCGTATCCGCCTGGGTGCCTACATTGGTGAAGGCACCACGGTGATGCACGAAGGCTTCGTCAACTTCAACGCCGGCACCGCCGGCCCGGGCATGGTCGAAGGGCGCATTTCCGCCGGCGTGTTCGTCGGCAAGGGCTCGGACCTGGGCGGCGGCTGCTCCACCATGGGCACCCTGTCGGGCGGCGGCAACATCGTCATCAGCGTCGGCGAAGGCTGCCTGATCGGCGCCAATGCCGGCATCGGCATCCCGCTGGGCGACCGCAACACCGTGGAGTCGGGCCTGTACATCACCGCCGGCACCAAGGTGGCGGTCCTCGACGACCAGAACGCGCTGGTCAAGGTAGTCAAGGCCCGCGACCTGGCCGGCCAGCCGGACCTGCTGTTCCGCCGCAATTCCCAGACCGGCGCGGTCGAATGCAAGACCAACAAGAGCGCCATCGAGCTCAACGAAGCGCTGCACGCCCACAACTGACCTGTCACGACAGGCCGCGACCGCGACTCGCGGCCGCCGCCTGAGGTGGTACGCATGGTTCTGCATTCCCCCTGGCGCGCTGACTTTCCGGCCCTGTCGCTGTTCGAAGCCCAGGGCCAGACCTATCTGGACAGCGCCGCCACCGCCCAGAAGCCGCAGGCGCTGATCGACGCGCTGACCGGCTACTACACCAGCGGCGTGGCCAACGTGCATCGCGCCCAGCATTCGCCGGCCGAGCGGGTCACCCGCCTGTACGAGGCCGCCCGGCAGCGGGTAGCGAGCTGGCTGAATGCCGCCAGTCCGAGCCAGATCGTCTTCACCCGCGGCACCACGGAAGCGCTCAACCTGCTGGCCTACGGCCTGGAGCATCGCTTGGCGGCGGGCGATGAGATCGCCATCAGCGCCCTGGAGCACCACGCCAACCTGCTGCCCTGGCAGCAACTGGCGTTGCGCACCCAGGCCCGGCTGGTGATCCTGCCGCTGGACGCCCGGGGCGAGATCGAACTGGACGCCGCGGCCCGCCTGATCGGCCCGCGCACGCGCATCCTGGCGGTCAGCCAGCTGTCCAACGTGCTCGGCCGCTGGCAACCCGTGGAAGCACTGTTGCAACTGGCCCGGGCGCAGGGCGCGATCACCGTGGTCGACGGCGCCCAGGCCAGCGTGCACGGCCGCCACGATCTGCAGGCGCTTGGCTGCGACTTTTATGCCTTCTCCGCCCACAAGCTCTACGGGCCGGACGGTGTCGGCGTGCTCTACGGGCGCGCCGATTGCCTGGATCGCCTCAAGCACTGGCAGTTCGGCGGCGAGATGGTGCGCCGGGCGGACTTCCACAGCGCGGACTTCCATGCCGCGCCCATGGGCCTGGAAGCCGGCACGCCGCCGATCGCCGGGGTGATTGGCCTGAGCGCGGCCCTGGACTACCTGTGCAGCCTGGATGCCCAGGCCGTGCGCCGGCACGAGCAGGCACTGCTGGAGCATCTGGTGGCCGGCCTGTCGGTACGCGAGGGCGTTCGCCTGCTCGGCGAGCCCCAGGCGGCGCTGGCCAGCTTCGTGGTGGACGACGTGCACCACGCCGACCTGGCCCAGCTGCTGGGCGAACAGGGTGTCGCCGTGCGCGGCGGCAACCACTGCGCCATGCCGCTGATGCAGCGCCTCGGCGTGCCGGGCGCCATTCGCGTGTCGCTGGGGCTGTACAACGACGGCGAGGACCTCACCCGTTTCTTCGCCGCCCTGGACCAGGCGCTGGAGATCCTGCGATGAGCCTGCCACCTGCCGCACGGGCGGCGCTGGACGCCTTCGCCGGCTGTCCCGGCTGGGAGCAGCGCGCGCGCCTGCTGATGCAGTGGGGCGAACGTCTTGAACCGCTCGGCGAGGTGGAGCGCGTGCCGGCCAACCAGGTGCAGGGCTGCGAAAGCAGCGTGTGGCTGCTGGCCGAACGGCGCGAGGGCTGCTGGCACTTTCGCGCCTACAGCGATGCCCGCCTGCTGCGCGGCCTGCTGGCCGTGCTGCTGGCGCGGGTCGATGGTCTCGGTGGTGAAGAGCTGGCCCAGCTCGATGTGGCGGAGTGGTTCGACCAGTTGGGCCTGTCCCGCCAACTCTCGCCGTCGCGCAGCAACGGCATGAATGCCGTCTTGCAGCGCATGCGGGAGCTGACCCGCTCGTAGGGCGGTCGGCGTTGTTCCGGCCGCCACGGCGCGCCGGGACGGCGCGATGGCGGACAAGAAAACGTTGTCCTGCGACGCGGCGTTGGTGCCTGCCGCATCGGCGGCCGGGAAATGCGCCGACTGCCCTACGTTTTCAGGCACGGGAACGCCCACCCAGAAGGCCGCGCAGGGTGGTCAACGCAACGCGTTGGCCACCGGACGGAGCATCGGGCAGCCGTATCTACGCTGCCGCCCTAAGAAACGCCCCGCTCCGCCGGCCGGCGCGCGCCGGCTACCAGCTTCTCCACCGCCTTGGCGGCGGCGGCCATGCCGAAGCTGGCCGTGACCATCATCACCGCACCGAAGCCGCCGGCGCAGTCCAGCTTCACGCCCTCGCCGACGAAGCTCTTGCTCTGGCACACCCCGCCGTCCGGCTTGGGATAGCGCAGCTGCTCGCTGGAGAACACGCAGGGCACGCTGTAGGTGCGGCCCGGGGTTCGCGAGAAGCCGTAGTCGCGGCGCAGCAGCGAACGCACCTTGGCGGCCAGCGGGTCGTTGAAGGTCTTGTTCAGGTCGGCGATCTGGATCTGCGTCGGATCGATCTGCCCGCCCGCGCCGCCGGTGGTGACGATGCCGATCTTGCGGCGCTTGCACCAGGCGATCAGCGCCGCCTTGGCCTGCACGCTGTCGATGCAGTCGATCACGTAGTCGAGCTGCGGGGTGATGTACTCGGCCATGGTCTCGCGGGTCACGAAGTCCGCCACGGCATGCATCCGGCAGGCCGGGTTGATGGCGCGAATCCGCTCGGCCATCACCTCCACCTTGGCACGGCCGACGTTGCCTTCGATGGCGTGCAACTGGCGGTTGGTGTTGGTGATGCAGACATCGTCCAGGTCGAACAGGGAAATCTCGCCCACCCCGCTGCGCGCCAGGGCCTCGGCCGCCCAGGAACCGACCCCGCCGATCCCCACCACCGCCACATGCGCCGCCTGCAGGCGGTCCAGGCCCTCGCGGCCATACAGGCGGGCGATGCCGCCGAAACGCTGATCTTCGCTACTCATTGCCGTACCTCACGAACGGGTCGGCATTATCCGCGCGTTCAACGGAGTAATGAAGTGCACCTGCGGGCGCGTAGCGGCTTCAGTGGCGATGCTTTGTCGGGCAGAGAACTTCCGCCACCCGCTTGCTGACCAATGCTCATTGCGGTGAGGCCAAGGAGGCCGCGTTCATGAACCACCCCACCCGACCACTGCTGACCCTGGTCATCGTGGTGGCCATCGCCGCGCTGTTCATCGGCGCCTGGGCGCTGGTCAACCGCCCGATGCCCGCGCCGAATTGGCCTGAGCAAGTGGCGGGCTATTCCTTCTCGCCGTTCCGGCCCGGCCAGGACCCGCGCGACAACCGCTACCCCAGCGACGAGGACATCCGCGGCGACCTGCAGCTGGTCAGCGGCCAGACCAACAACATCCGTACCTACTCGGTGGAAGGCAGCCAGGCCGACATTCCCCGCCTGGCCGAGGAGTTCGGCCTGCGCGTGACCCTGGGGGTGTGGATCAGCACCGATCTCGAGCGCAACGAACGGGAGATCACCCGGGCCATCGAGCTGGCCAACCAGTCGCGCAGCGTGGTGCGCGTGCTGGTCGGCAACGAAGCTTTGTACCGGGGCGAAATCGAGCCCGAGGCGCTGATCGCCTACATCCGCCGCGTGCGCGAGGCGGTCAAGGTGCCGGTTTCCACCTCCGAGCAGTGGCACATCTGGCAGGAGCACCCGCAGCTGGCCCGCGAAGTGGACCTGATTGCCGCGCACATCCTGCCCTACTGGGAATTCATTCCCCGCCAGCACGCCACTGCCTTCGTGCTGGAACGCGTGCAGGACCTGAAGAAACAGTTCCCCGGCAAGCCACTGCTGCTTTCCGAAGTGGGCTGGCCCAGCAACGGCCGGGCGCGCGGCCCGGCCGAGGCCAGCCCGGCGGACCAGGCCATTTACCTGCGCACCCTGGTGAATGCGCTGAACCTGCGCGGCTACAACTACTTCATCATCGAGGCCTTCGACCAGCCGTGGAAAATGGATGACGAAGGTTCGGTGGGTGCCTACTGGGGCGTCTGGAACCTGGAGCGACAGCCCAAGTTCGCCTTCAGCGGCCCGGTGATCGCCATCCCGCAGTGGCGCCTGCTGGCCATCGGTTCGGCGGTGCTGGCCGTGCTGGCGCTGACCCTGCTGCTGATCGACGGTAGCAACCTGCGCACCCACGGCCGCGCTTTCCTGGCCCTGGTGGCCTTCGCCTTCGGCTCACTGCTGGTGTGGATGGCCTACGACTACAGCCTGCAATACGCCACCTGGTTCACCCTGACGGTGGGCGCGCTGCTCGGCGTTGGCGCCCTGGGCGTGTTCATCGTGCTGCTCACCGAGGCCCACGAGCTGGCCGAAACCGTCTGGCTGAGCCGGCGCCGGCGCCCCTTTCCGCCGGTGACCCGCGACGATGCCTACCGGCCGAAGGTGTCCGTGCACGTGCCCTGCTACAACGAGCCGCCTGACATGCTCAAGCGCACCCTGGATGCGCTGTCCCGCCTCGACTATCCGGACTTCGAGGTGCTGGTGATCGACAACAACACCAAAGACCCGGCCGTGTGGCAGCCGGTGCAGGCCCACTGCGAACGGCTTGGTCCGCGCTTTCGTTTCTTCCACGTCGCACCGCTGGAAGGCTTCAAGGGCGGCGCCTTGAACTGGGTGCTGCCGCACACCGCGCCGGATGCCGAAGTGATCGCGGTGATCGACGCCGACTACTGCGTGGAACCCGACTGGCTGCGGCACATGGTGCCGCACTTCGCCGACCCGAAGATTGCCGTGGTGCAGTCGCCGCAGGATTTTCGCGACGGCGAGGAAAGCACCTTCAAGCGCCTGTGCTACGCGGAGTACAAGGGCTTCTTCCACATCGGCATGGTCACCCGCAACGAACGCGACGCCATTATCCAGCACGGCACCATGACCATGACGCGCCGCAGCGTACTGGACGCGCTGGGCTGGGCCGACTGGTGCATCACCGAGGATGCCGAGCTGGGCCTGCGGGTGTTCGAACAGGGTTTATCGGCGGGCTACTCGGAGCGCAGCTACGGTCGTGGCCTGATGCCCGACACCTTCAGCGACTACAAGAAACAGCGCTTTCGCTGGGCCTACGGCGCTATCCAGATCATGAAGCACCACGCCCGTTGCCTGCTGCTCGGCAAGGACTGCCAGCTGACGTCCGGTCAGCGCTACCACTTCATCGCCGGCTGGCTGCCGTGGATCGCCGACGGGCTGAACATCTTCTTCACCCTTGGCGCGCTGCTGTGGTCGGCGGCGATGATCATCGTGCCGCAGCGCGTCGATCCGCCGCTGCTGATCTTCGCCCTGCCGCCGCTGGCGCTGTTCGTCTTCAAGGTCGGCAAGATGCTCTACCTGTACCGCCGCGCCGTGGGCGTGAGCCTGACCGATGCGCTGTACGCGGCGGTGGCCGGGCTGGCGCTGTCCTACACCATCGCCAAGGCGGTGCTGTTCGGCTTCGTCACCCGCAGCATCCCCTTCTTCCGCACCCCCAAGCTGGCCAGCCGCTCGGGGCTGTTCAAGGCGCTGGCGGAGGCGCGCGAGGAGGTGTTCGTCATGCTGCTGCTGTGGTGCGCAGCGGCGGGCCTGCTGCTCACCGAGGACAACCCGGGCGGCGACCTGTACTTCTGGGTGCTGGTGCTGCTGGTGCAGTCGCTGCCCTACCTGGCGGCGCTGATCATGGCATTGCTGTCCTCGCTACCGGCCCGCGAGCGGGTGGAAACACTGGCCACCGAGGGCTGACGGCGACGCGCGGCTTTCCTTTAAGATACGCGCCCGATTCGCCAACCCACCGTGGAGCCCTCATGAGCACCCTGTCCCCCACCCTGGAACTCGCCTGCGAGCTGATTCGCCGTCCCTCGGTCACGCCGCTGGACGAGGGCTGTCAGGAGCTGATGATGCGTCGCCTGGAAGCCTGTGGCTTCGCCGTCGAGCCGATGCGCATCGCCGAGGTGGACAACTTCTGGGCGCGGCGCGGCGGCGAAGGCCCGGTGCTGTGCTTCGCCGGCCATACCGACGTGGTGCCCACCGGCCCGGAGGCCAAGTGGCAGCTCAGTCCGTTCGAGGCGCAGATCGACGCCGACGGCATGCTCCGCGGCCGTGGCGCGGCGGACATGAAGGGCAGCCTGGCGTCGATGATCATCGCCGTCGAGCGCTTCGTGGCCAACCATCCGAACCATAAGGGCGCCATCGCCTTCCTGATCACCAGCGACGAGGAAGGCCCGGCCGAGCATGGCACCAAGGCGGTGGTGGAGCGCCTGCGCGCGCGTGGCGAGCGCCTGGACTGGTGCATCGTCGGTGAGCCCTCGAGCACCGAGCGCCTCGGCGACGTGGTGAAGAATGGCCGGCGCGGCTCGCTGGGCGCCGTACTCACCGTGCGCGGCAAGCAGGGCCATGTGGCCTACCCGCACCTGGCGCGCAATCCGATCCACCTGGCCGCCCCGGCGCTGGCCGAGCTGGCCGCCGAGCACTGGGACGATGGCAACGCCTTCTTCCCGCCGACCAGCTTCCAGATCTCCAACATCAACGGCGGCACCGGCGCCACCAACGTGATCCCCGGAGAGCTGCAGGTGGTGTTCAACTTCCGCTTCAGCACCGAATCCACCGAGGACGGCCTCAAGCAGCGCGTGGCAGCGATCCTCGACCGGCACGGCCTGGACTGGAGCATCGACTGGTCGCTGTCGGGCCTGCCGTTCCTCACCCAGCCGGGCGAACTGCTGGATGCCGTGGCGGCGAGCATTCGCGAGATCACCGGCCATGACACCACCCCGTCCACCAGCGGCGGCACCTCGGACGGGCGCTTCATCGCCACCCTGGGCACCCAGGTGGTCGAGCTGGGGCCGGTCAACGCCACCATCCACCAGATCGACGAGCGCGTGCTGGCCAGCGATCTGGATCTGCTCACCGAGGTCTACTACCAGACCCTGGTGAAACTGCTGGCGGCCTGACCATGCTGATCTGTCCCCTCTGCCAGGGCGCGCTGCACAACGTCGACAACGGCGTGGCCTGCCCGGCCGGCCACCGCTTCGATCGCGCCCGCCAGGGCTACCTGAACCTGCTGCCGGTACAGCACAAGAACAGCCGCGACCCCGGCGACAACCAGGCCATGGTGGAAGCACGCCGGCGCTTCCTGGACGGCGGCCACTACGCGCCGCTGGCCCGGCGCCTGGCGGAACTGGCGGCCGGCTACACGCCGCGCCGCTGGCTGGATATCGGCTGCGGCGAGGGCTACTACACCGGGCAGATCGCGGAAAAACTGCCCGAGGCCGACGGCTACGCGCTGGACATTTCCCGCGAGGCGGTCAAGCGTGCCTGCCGGCGTGCGCCGCAATTGACCTGGATGGTCGCCAGCATGGCCCGCGTGCCGCTCGCCGACGCCAGCTGCGACCTGCTGGCCAGCGTGTTCAGCCCGCTGGACTGGCTGGAAGCCCGCCGCCTGCTGGCGCCAGGCGGCGGCCTGCTGCGCATGGGGCCGACCCAGGAGCACCTGCTGGAGCTGCGCGCGCGCCTGTATGACGAGGTGCGCCCCTACGACGACGCCAAGCACCTGACGCAGATTCCGGACGGCATGGCGCTGGCCCACAGCGAGACCCTCGAATACCGCCTGCGCCTGGGCGACGCCCAGGCCCGCGCCGATCTGCTCGCCATGACGCCCCACGGCTGGCGCGCCACCGCCGAGCGCCGCGCCGCCGTGGTGGATGCGCCGCTGGAGGTGACGGTGTCGATTCGCTATGACTGGATCACGCGCGGTTAGGCTGTTTTTTGGTTTTTGTGGCGGACTTGTCCGCGAGCTCTTGGTGCAGGCTGCGCCTGGCCGGTCGCACCTAGCCGGCCGCCCCTAGCCGGCCGCCCCTAGCCGGCCGCCCCAAAGCTCGCGAATGAATTCGCTCCCTCGGGGCTCCGTGCAGGCCGCTGCTTGTTTGTGGGAGCGGACAGCCCGGTACAGACATCGCCGCAACAGGATAAACTCCGCCCACTTTCCGCCCTTCTTCAGGATCGCCCTTCATGCGCCAACCGGACATCGAGATCTATCTCAAGGACGCCGATCAGCAGGCCGTGACCGCCTGGCTGGAACAGGCCATCGGCCCCTGCACGCCCTGGCAACGCAAGGGGCAGACCTTCAAGTGCCTCAGCGGCGATATCGAGGTGACCTGGCTGCCGCAGGCGGTGGGCAAGTGGCACAGCCTGTACCTGGAAAGCGACGCCACGCCCTGGGCGGACGACCTCGCCTGCGCGCAGGCGGCCCATGCCGCGCTGGGCGTGGAAGTACGCTGCTCGCCGGGGAGCTGGGATGAGAAGCAGGGGGAGGAAGACGCCGACCGCTGGCTGCGGGTCAGCGACGAGGGCGTGGCAGAGATTGCCTGGCGCACGGGCTGACGAAAGGATCGGCCGCCATCCGACGGCCCGACCCTGATGGAAGCACTGCTCGACACGCTTACAGCAAAAAGCCCGCCGGAGGGCGGGCTTTTTGCTTAGTCAGAGTGCGGCAACGTCTTCGGCCTGCAGGCCCTTCTGGCCCTGAATGACGGCGAACTCCACCTGCTGTCCCTCGGTCAGGGTGCGGTGACCTTCGCCACGAATGGCACGGTAGTGGACGAACACATCAGCGCCGCCCTCACGCTGGATGAATCCGTAGCCCTTGGCGTCGTTGAACCACTTGACGGTGCCCAATTCACGATTAGCCATCTTTACCACATCTCCAACTAAGCAATTTTTATTAGTAGGGGCCCCCTGGAATCCATCGAGGGGCCAGTGCGTTCCATGATGCCGGCGAGACTCAGCTCCCCACTGAAAGGCTTGCTCGCAGAGCGGACCGCCCGGGCAGTATAAAGAAACCGCCTGCTCTGAAAAGACCCCTTTTGGCCAACTTGCTGGCTCAATGCCTTGACTGCCGTTGCCCGCTGTAGGCAGCCAGTTCGCGTTCCAGCAAGGAAACTTGCCAGGATTCAAGTCGATACAGCCAACCGGCCCGTCCCCACCACTGCGCCTCCGGCAGGCTGCTGCCCTGAGAAAGGGTCAGCCAGTGGAAGCTTCTGTGACGATAAACCGCACCGTCGACTCTTGCGCCCGCCTGGGTACGCAGGGTGAAGCGCAGCCGGGGGCGCTTGCTGAAGGCCAGCTGGTCCTGAGGCACCACCTCGCTGAAACGCAGATCGGCGAAGACCGCCAGCAGCTCGTCGAGCGCCCGCGCATCCGGTACCTGCCGGCCAGGCAACTGCTCCAGGCGCATCGGCGCATCGCCGTGCCGGAAGAACACCAGCTGCGATCCGTTGGCCTTGTGCAACTGCAGTTCACGTATCTCGGCGGGCGGAACGGCGATCAGCCGGCGATCCAGCCAGTGCAACTCCTGCAGTGGCAACGGCAGCACGCCGTCCACCCGCCACGGCCGGAGCTCGTCTCCTCGATACAGCAGGCGTCCTTCCTGGCCGGCTTCGCTCGCCAGGTGGAGCGACTCCACGGCCTCGCCATGGCGCAAGGTGATGCGGATGTCGCGAGGCACTGCCTCGGCTGCCACGTGCTCGAGGGGTTGCGCGCTGGCCAGGGCGGCCAGAAAGGTCCGCACCAGTGTCGGGTCGGCCGGGTACCCGGCCTTGTCGACCAGTACCCAGCGTTCGTTCTCGCGCGCCAGGCGGACGGGTGGCAACCCTGCGCGGTGCACTTCCAGCCCATCCAGCTCCGCCAGCCGCGCCGTCCAGGACGACGCCGGCGCGGCAAGCGCGCCAAACGGTAGCAAGAGCGCAAGCGCCAGCCAGGGCTTCATCAGGCCCGCCGCCGACGCCAGAACCACACTGCCAGCGCACCGAGCGTCAGCAGCAGCGGCACCAGGGCGATATTGAGAAACTTCAGCGTCCGCCCCAGGGCTTCGATATCGGCGTTGAGCTGGTAATTCACCTCGCGCAGTTCCTTGCGGATACGCAGCTTCTCGTCGAGGAAGCGGCGCACCGCCTTTTCCTGCTCAGCGTTCAGTTCCAGCAGCTGTCCATCATCCGCCGGGCGCTGCAGCTCCGCCAGTTGGCGCTCAGTCTCCGCCAGGCGCTGCTGCAGGCGCTGTTCCTGTTCCAGGAAGCGCGTCTCCGCCTGGCGCTGCAACGTCTGCACCACCTCGAACGGGCGCTGGTAACGGCCGCGCGAACGCACGCTGATCAGGGCCGGGGAGCCGGCCAGGTTGTCCAGCGCGTTGACAACGAAGCCGGCATTGTCGGCAAACGGCTGCGGCACCCGCTGACCGAAGAACTGCTGCACCTGCACCCACAGGTGATCGCTGAGCAGGTCGGTATCCGCCACCAGGATCAGGTCGATGCGCCCGGCCTCCTGCAGGCCGTCCTTGCGACCTTCGATGCCTTCGGGATAGGCACTGCGCGCCGGCCCTTCGATGCGGGCGGCCAGCACCTTGCGCTGGCCGTCCGGCCGCAGGTCGCGCAGCAGCTCCTCGGGATTGCCCAGCACGCCCAGGCGCTTGGCGTCCACCGGCATGCTCAGCGGCGAGCTGCGCAGCAGTGGCGTGAAACGGGTGCTGGCGCCCGCCAGGGGTTCGAGCAGACCGGCGCTGGCCAGGTTGACCGCCTCCAGGCCGGCGGTGACCACATCCTCCGGATCCACTGCCTCGGACGGCAGGCTGACCCAGGCCGGATGGCGCACCGCACGGCCCGCACCCATCCCTACGGTCATGCCGTAGCCGCCGTCGGCGAGGACCTGATCGGGTGCCAGGCGCACACCCCAGGCGGCCAGCAGCGGGTCGAGACTGGAGGCGCGCTCGATCTCCTCGCCCGGGAAGCCAGTGCCGGTATCCGCCTCGCTGTAGGGGTCGACGAACGCCAGCAGCTTGCCGCCGCGCAGCACGAACTGGTCGATGGCATACAGCGTCGGCTGCGAAAGTTGCTTGGGGTGTACCAGCATGAGCACCGAGACATGCTCGGGGATCTCGTCGAGTTCGGCGTCCAGGCTTTCGATGCGGAACAGCTGGCGGATCTCCTCCATGATCATCCAGGGCGCGGTGGGCTGGCGGGCCAGCATGTCGAAGCCGCCATTGAGCTGCAGCCCGGACAGCACACCCACCACCGGCAGCTCACGTCGCACAAGAACATGGATCAGCCGGCTGATCTCGTATTCGAGGAACGCCTCCTGATCCAGCGCGAAGAACGGAATGACCTGCCGGTCGCCGCGCGCATTGCTGGCCACCAGGCCGAAATAGACCTGGTCGCCGGAGGTATTCAGCGGCACCGCCTGCAGGCCCGCCTGGGCCGCTTCGTCCTCCTGCTCGGAGAACGGCTGCGGATCGATCACCTGCAGGCTCAGCTTGCCATCGGCGGCACGCACGTATGTGCGTAGCAGTTCCTCGACACGCCGCGCCTGGTTGCGCAGCGCCGGCAGCTCGCCGGTGGCCTGGTCGGAATAGAACAGGCGCAGGGTCAGCGGCTCGTCGAGCGACGCGAGGATTTGCCGGGTACCCGGCGACAGGGTGTAGAGCTTCTGCTCGGTGAGATCCAGTCGCGCGCCGCTCAGCAGCGCGCCGGACAGGCCGTTGAAGAGCAGGAATGCCACGGCGATGAGCAGCAGCCCGAGTCCGGAATACAGGATGCGTTTCATGGGTCAGTCCGCCTTCTTCAGATCGATCACCACCGCTGTCGCAGCCAGCCAGGCCGCGATGAAGCTGAGGAAATACAACAGGTCGCGCAGGTCGATCACGCCCTTGCTGATGGCGTCGAAACGCACCAGGAAGCTCAGCGAGGCCACCGCGTCGACCAGCCCCTGCGGCGCCCAGGCGCTGAACAGGTCGAGCACCATCGGGAAGCCGCTGACGATGAACAGGAAGCACACGCTGACCGCGAGGATGAAGGCGATCACCTGGTTGCGCGCCAGGGCCGACATGCAGCCGCCCACCGCCAGGTAGCTGCCGGCCAGCAGCCAGCTGCCCAGGTAGCCGGTGAGGATGGCGCCGTTGTCCGGCTCGCCCAGGTAGTTGACGGTCAGCACCATGGGGAAGGTCAGCAGCAGCGCCAACCCGGCGAACACCCAGGCGGCGAGGAACTTGCCGGCCACTGCCTCGGCACGACTGATCGGCAGGGTCATCAGCAGTTCGATGGTGCCGGACTTGCGCTCCTCGGCCCACAGGCGCATGGCGATGGCCGGGACCAGGAACAGGTACAGCCAGGGATGGAAACCGAAGAACACGGTGAGATCGGCCTGGTTGCGCTCATAGAAACCGCCCAGGTAGAAGGTGAACACCCCGGACAGCACCAGGAAGATCATCAGGAACACATAGGCCAGCGGCGTGGCGAAGTAGCTGGCCAGCTCACGCTTGAAGATCACCGACAACTGCCTCATGCCGCCTCTCCCCGGGTCAGGTTGCGGAACACTTCATCCAGCCGGCCGCGCTCGACGTCCAGCTCGCGCACCACCCAGCCGCGCTGGCGGATCAGTTCGCTGACCTGCGGATAGATCACCTGCCCCGGCGCGGCCAGCAGCGTCAGGCTGTGCTCGCGGGCGTTGCGCTCGATGCCCGCCACGCCGGGCAGCGCGCGCAGCGCCTCGCTGTCCAGCGCCTCATCGCTGACCAGGGTCACCGCCTGGTGATAGCGGGAGCGACGTTCCAGGGCCAGCGGCGTGTCGTCGGCCACCAGCCGGCCGTTGGCGATCACCACCGCGCGGGAGCACAGGGCGCCGACTTCTTCGAGGATGTGAGTGGAGATGATGACAATCTTGTCCGCCGCCAGTCCGCGGATCAGCTCGCGCACCTGGTGTTTCTGGTTGGGGTCCAGCCCGTCGGTGGGTTCGTCGAGGATCAGCACCTGCGGATCGTGGAGGATTGCCTGGGCCAGCCCGACGCGGCGCTTGAAGCCCTTGGACAGCGTGTCGATGGTCTGACCCAGGACACGATCAAGCTCCAGTTGCTCGACCACGCGGGCGACCCGGCGACGCTGCTCCTCGCCCCGGTAGCCGCGCACCTCGGCAATGAAGCCGAGGAAGGCGCCGACGCGCATGTCTTCGTAGCAGGGCGCGCCTTCCGGCAGGTAGCCGATCAGCCGCTGGGCCTGGCGGGTCTGGGTCTGGATATCGAAGCCCTGAATCAGGGCGGTGCCCGAGGTGGGCGCCAGGAAGCCGGTGAGCATCTTCATGGTGGTGGACTTGCCGGCCCCGTTGGGGCCGAGAAAGCCCAGTACCTCGCCGGGGCGCACGGTCAGGGACAGGGCGTCGACCGCCGTGTGCCGAGCGAAGCGCTTGGTCAATTGGCGCAGTTCGATCATGGCTTGATTAACCCTCCGTTGTCGCGGGTGCCAGGCGCCTGCGCGGCCCGTCACCCGTGCCTGCAAATGACGGCGGACTATAGAAGCAGCCCGGCGGCACTGGCAAGACGCCAGCGACCAGTCCGCGCGCCTGTCAAAGGTCATTGCGTTTCAGCGTTTTACGCTTTTCCACCGCCCCGCCATGGGGCACACTAGCGCCTCCCGAGCAATTGCTCGTTTGACCTGAATCCCGTATGCCCCGCCTTCCCTTTAGCCGTCTGGTTGTCGGCACCCTGCGTCGCCTGCTGTATCTCTGGGTTCGCTCCGAGACCATTGGCAAATCCGCCCTGACACTGGACCTCGATCGCAGCAAGCCGGTGTTCTACGTGCTGCAGAGTCCGTCCCTGAGCGACCTGATGGTGGTCGAGCAGGAATGCCGGAAGAATGCCCTGCCCCGTCCGCTGGCCCAGGTATCCATGGAGGGCCACCAGGAGCCGGAAGCCTGCTTCTTCCTCGACGCGCCGTCGCGCTGGCTCGGCCGGCGCAGCAAGCCGGTGATTGCACCCACCCTGACCCGCCTGGTCACCCTGGTCAGCCAGAACGCGCTGGCCGAGGCGCAGATCGTGCCGGTCAGCGTGTACTGGGGTCAGTCGCCGTCACGCGAAACCAGCCCGTGGAAACTGCTGTTCGCCGACAGCTGGGCGGTCACAGGGCGCTTGCGCAAGCTGCTGACCATCCTGTTCCTCGGTCGCAAGACCCGCGTGCAGTTCTCCGCGCCGATCCAGTTGCGCGAACTGGTCAGCCAGGGCAAGGGTGCCGAACGCACCCAGCGCATGGCCCACCGCATCCTGCGCGTGCATTTCCGCAACCAGAAGGCCGCCGTGATCGGCCCGGACATCTCGCACCGGCGCAACCTGGTCAAGGGCCTGGTGCATGCGCCGCTGGTACGCGAGGCCATCGCCGCCGAAGCCGAACGCGACGGCATCAGCCTGGAAAAGGCCGAGGCCCGCGCCCTGCGCTATGGCAACGAGATCGCTTCCGACTACGCCTACACTGCCATCCGCTTCCTGGAGCTGGTGCTGACCTGGTTCTGGAACAAGATCTACGACGGCGTACAGGTCAACAACGTGGACGGCGTGAAGCACATCGCCCACGGCCACGAGATCATCTATGTGCCCTGCCACCGCAGCCACATCGACTACCTGCTGCTCTCCTACCTGCTGTTCCGCAACGGCCTGAGCACCCCGCACATCGCCGCCGGCATCAACCTCAACATGCCGGTGATCGGCGGACTGCTGCGCCGCGGCGGCGCCTTCTTCATGCGCCGCACCTTCAAGGGCAACCCGCTGTACACGGCGGTGTTCAACGAGTACCTGCACACCCTGTTCAGCCGGGGCTTCCCGGTGGAGTACTTCGTCGAGGGCGGCCGCTCGCGCACCGGGCGCACCCTGCAGCCGAAGACCGGCATGCTGGCCATCACCCTGCGCAGCTTCCTGCGCTCCAGCCGCCTGCCGATCGCCTTCGTGCCGGTGTACATCGGCTACGAGCGCGTCCTGGAGGGCCGCACCTACCTGGGCGAGCTGCGCGGCGCGGCGAAGAAGAAGGAGTCCATCGGCGACCTGTTCCGCGTACTCGGCGCGCTGCGCCAGCGTTTCGGCCAGGTGTCGGTGAACTTCGGCGAGCCGATCCGTCTGGCCGAGTTCCTCGACCGCCGGCAGCCGGACTGGCGCCAGAACAGCGGCGGGCCGGACTACCGTCCCGAATGGCTGAACGGCGTGACCAACCAGCTGGGCACCGAGGTGGCGCGCCACATCAACGAGGCGGCGGCGATCAACCCGGTCAACCTGGTGGCCATGGTCATGCTCTCCACCAGCAAGCTGGCCATCGACCGTCCCGGCCTGGCCAGCATACTGGAGGCCTACCAGACGCTGCTGCGCCAGGTGCCCTACTCGCCGCACACCACCGTGCCGCAGGGCAATGGCGAGGCGCTGATCCAGCATGTGCTGGACATGGAATTGATCGACAGCCAGCGCGATGCGCTCGGCGAGATCATCTACCTGAACGAACAGCACGCGGTGCTGATGACCTACTACCGCAACAACGTGCTGCACATCTTCGCCCTGCCCGCCCTGCTGGCCAGCTTCTTCCAGAACAGCGGACGCATCAGCCGCGAGCAGATCCTGCGCTACACCCGCGCGCAGTACCCGTACCTGCAGGCGGAGCTGTTCATCCGTTTCGAGGCCGAGGAGCTGGAGGCGGCGGTCGACCGGTGGCTGGACGCCTTTGTCGACATGCAGCTGCTGCGCCGCGAGGATGATGTGTTCATTCGCCCGGCGCCCAGTTCCGGACAATTCGTGCTGCTCACCCTGCTGTCGCGCTCGATCGTGCAGACCCTGCAGCGCTTCTACATGACCATCGCGCTGATCCTCGACCACCCGCAGCAGTCGCTGACGGCCGAGGAGCTGGAAAGCCTGTGCTCGGTCATGGCCCAGCGCCTGTCGATCCTGCATGGGCTGAACGCCCCGGAGTTCTTCGACAAGACGCTGTTCCGCCACTTCATCGCCACGCTGCTGGAACAGGGTGTGCTGCGCACCGACGCCGAGGGCAAGCTCAGCCACCATCCCAAGCTGGGCGAGCTGGTGGAAAGCGTCGCGAAGCGCGTGCTGCCCGCCGAGGTGCGCCTGTCGATCCGCCAGGTCACCCTGGATCGCCAGCGCAGTCCGCAGCCGGACAGCGTCGAGCCGTAACCCTGCCTCCCCTCTCCCTTCATGGGAGAGGGGGACAGGCACCGCGCTCAGCCGCCTTCACAGCGGCAATTTCCCCTGCTCGCCGCGCTGCCGCGCAGCCTCGTTGAGCAGACGCCCCTGCCCTTCGCGGTAGCTCAGGCGGCCTTCGAACAGCCGCGCCGGTGCGGTGTAGGGGTGCTCGGTGGCCGGCTGCTCGCCAAGGATGTGCAGCACCTGGAATCCACGCACCTGCAACACATCCGCCACCAGCGAACGGTGACAGCGCCACCAGAGCACCTCGGCGCACATCAGCACGGTGCGTTTGCGCGCGAGCAGCGCCAGCAGCCGTGCCAGACCCGTGGCGAATTCATCGCTGGCCAGGTGATCCGCATAGCCGCGAAACGCGCTGTTGCGCCAGGCGTCGTTGGGCGAGTCCGGCGACGGCCGGCGCCGCCCGCCCAGTTCTTCGAACCACTGATATTCGATGCCCCGCTCGGCCAGCCGTTGCGCCAGCGCCTCGGCGCCGAACTGCGGCCAGCGCCGCGAGCCGGGAAAGCGCCGCACATCGGCCAACGCCTCGATGCCGTGCCGTTCCAGCAGGGCCAGGAAGCGCTCCACCGGCAGGTTGGAATGGCCGATGGTCCAGACGCGGCCCGGCATCAGTCGTCGAGCCGGGTCAGCGCGTCTTCCTTGTGCATGGCGACGTGCTCGGTCTTGTCGCTCTGGATCTCGTATTGCGGGTGCTCCGCGCTGGCATGGCGGGGGTGGCCCTTGTACGTGGTGTCGCGAGTGTGCACGCGAGTGATCCGCCCGCTTACCCGGCCGGCCTCGGAGTTCCAGCTGACGTGGTCGCCGACTTTGAATCGGGGTGGCATGACTCTCTCCTCCCATTGGCTGCTCGGCGGGAAATCGCTGCGCGAGTTTCCCCACCCTACGGGGCTCTCGCTCTGGTCCGCCGTGCCGGCGGGTTGGTGGCCAACGTGACGTTGACCACCCTACGACCCGCCATCCGCCACGAAGTTGAGCCTCAGCGCTTGGCGGCCCGGGCACGCAGCACCAGCGCCACGCCGCCCAGCACCGCCACGGAGACCAGCGCCAGGCGCGGCGTGAAAGGTTCGGCCAGCAACAGGCTGCCGCCCAACGCGGCGAGGATCGGCACGCTGAGCTGCACGGTGCCGGCCTGCACGGCGGTCAGCCCGCGCAGCGCGCTGTACCAGATGGCATAGCAGACACCCGATGCCAGGGCGCCGGACAGCACCGCGTAAAACAGTCCCATGGCATCCCAGCGCGCATCGGCCAGCAGCACGATGCTCAAGACCAGCGCCAGCGGCGTGGCGCGCAGGAAGTTGCCAGCGGTGGCCGCCAGCGGATCGTTGGCACCCTGCCCGCGCAGCGAATACAGCGCCCAGGCCAGACCAGAACCCAGCATCAGCAGCGCGGCGAGCGGATCGGGGGCACTGGCGCCCGGCAACAACAGCACCAACAGACCAACGATCACCAGCACCAGCCCCGCCGCCTGCCAGCGGCCGAGACGCTCGCCGCGCCGCCAGGCAGCC
>NZ_JBOY01000011.1:0-27348 GCF_000647775.1 Pseudomonas sp. RL
CCGCTGCCAGCGGCGCGTCCAAGTGGCTCGGCCCGCTGGCCGGCATCGCCGCCGGTGGCCTGCTGGCGGCCATGTTCATGGGTGACGGCTTCGAAGGCCTGCAGATCATGGACATGCTGATCTTTGGCCTGATCGCCTTCGTGATCTTCAAGCTGATTGCCGCGCGTCGCCGCAAGGCGCTGGCCAGCATGCCCCAGCAACAGCAGTACGCCACCGCCGGTGCGCCGCCGGTGATGCAGCGCGATGTGCCGAGCGAGGCTGCGGGCACCAATATCTTCGGTCAGTCGATCGGCGCGGGCGCCGCCGCGCCGGTGATCAATGCGCCGGCCTGGTTCAACGAGCAGCGCTTCATCGAGCAGGCGCGCACCCACTTCCTGGCGCTGCAGCAGCACTGGGACGCGGCCGAGATGGACAAGATCGCCGAGTTCGTCACCCCGCAGATGCTCGCCTTCCTGACCCAGGAGCGCGGGTCGCTGGGCGATGGCTTCCAGTCCACTTACATCGACAACCTGAGCGTGGTGCTCGACGGCGTGGATGACAACCCGGACAAGACCGTGGCCACCCTGACCTTCAGCGGCGTGAGCAAGACCTCGCGCTTCGATCAGGGCGAAGCCTTCAGCGAGAGCTGGCGCATGGAGCGCGAGCAGGGCGAGAACCAGCCCTGGTTGCTGGCAGGTATCCGCCAGAACGCGTGATCGATTGGGCAGTAGGAAGACCCGGGCTAGTCCCGGGTTTTTCTTTTGTGCGGCATTCGGGCGCGCTATAAAGCGCGCATTACCCAGAGGAGTCCCATCGATGGAAGATGTCATCGATCAGTTGCGTGAACTCAACGAGCCGGTGCCGGTGCCGCTGGAGCTGCCGGACGAGGAGACCCTGGTGGAGATCCAGGAGCAGATTCTCATCCACCTGCCCTACGAGCTGCGCGAGTTCCTGCTCAAGGTCAGCGATGTGGTCTACGGCCGTCTGGAGCCGGTGACCGCCAGCGATCCGCAGTCGCACACCTACCTGCCGGAAGTGGCCGCCAACGCCTGGGATGCCGGCGTGCCGCGCTATCTGGTGCCTCTGTGCCAGGACGGGCGCGACTACTACGCAGTCGACCCGGAGGGCGAGGTGTTCCTGTGGCGCGAGGACACCGGCGAGCTGGACGACGAGACCTGGGAGTCGGTGTGGCACTGGGTGCGCGATGTCTGGTTGGAGGGTGGGGCGTAAGCCGAAAAGCAGCGCTGTCCGCCCGCATGCCCTGCCTCGACCCGCTGGCGGCCAGAAAAGCGCTGACCGCCCTGCGTCGGGTGGGATTCCCCCAGTCAGCCGGCCCGTTGCGGAGCCGGCTGCTGCTGGGTGATGCAGTGGATGTTGCCGCCGCCGAGCAGGATCTCGCGGCCCGGCACCATCACCACCCGATGCTCCGGGAACAGTCGTCGCAGTAGCTGCTCGGCCTCGGCGTCGTGCGGGTCGTCGAACGAGGGCGCGATGATGCCGCCATTCACGATCAGGAAGTTCACATAGGAGCCGGCCAGGCGGATCGATGGATCGCGGGGCTGGCTGCCGACCGCACGGTCGACGCCGGCGCACTCCTCCTCGGTCGCGTACAACGGGCCTGGGATCGGCATGCGGTGGACCGTAAGCAGGCGCCCACGGGAATCGCGGCTGCGTTCCAGTACCTGCAGCGCCGCGCGGCAGCGGGCATGGTTGGGATCGGCCGGGTCGTCCGTCCAGGCCAGCAGCACCTCGCCCGGGCGCACGAAGCAGCAGAAGTTATCCACATGGCCGTCGGTTTCGTCATTGAACAGGCCTTGCGGCAGCCAGATGATCGTTTCCACCGCCAGGTAATCGCGCAACACGGCTTCGATCTGCATGCGGTTCAGATGCGGATTGCGGTTCGGGTTGAGCAGGCATTCCTCGGTGGTCAGCAGGGTGCCTTCGCCGTCCACATGGATGGCGCCGCCTTCCAGCACGAAACCGGGCGTGGCATAGCGGGCGCAGCGCTCGATGCCCAGCACCTTGCCGGCCACCTGGCTGTCCCGGCTCCACGGCCAGTACAGGCCGCCGCTGAAACCGCCCCAGGCGTTGAAGTCCCAGTCCACGCCGCGTACCTCGCCGGTGGCGTCGATGACGAAGGTGGGACCGGTGTCGCGCATCCAGGCGTCGTCGCTGCTCATTTCCACCAGACGGATGTTCGGCTGATCACCCAGGCGGGCGCTGGCGTTCTCGTACTGGGCTTCGCTGACACCGATGCTCACCGGCTCGAAGCGGGCAATGGCCTGGGCCACGGCGCTGAAGGCGGCTTGTGCCGGCTTACCGCCCAGGCGCCAGTTGTCCGGTCGTTCCGGCCAGAGCATCCAGGTCTGGCTGTGCGGCTCCCATTCCGCCGGCATGCGGAAGCCGTCGGACCGTGGAGTAGTCAGCGCCATGTCAGGACTCCAGGCTGCCGTCGAGGGTCTTCAGCGCGCCGTACAGGTTCGGCCGGCGATCACGGAACACGCCCCAGGCGCTGCGGATCTTCTCCAGCTCATCCAGATCGAAGCGTTGCACCAGGATGCCCTCTTCGGTTTCGTTCAGTTCCTGCAGCTTGGCGCCGAACTGATCGGCGATGAATGAGGAGCCGTAGAAGGTGATGTCGTAGCCGTCCTGCTCCTCGCGGCCGATGCGGTTGCTGGCGATCAGCGGCATCAGGTTGGCGCCGGCATGGCCCTGCTGCACGCGCTGCCAGTGGTCGCGCGAGCTGATGGTGGCGTCGTGGGGTTCGCTGCCAATGGCGGTCGGGTAGAACAGCAGCTCGGCGCCCTGCAGCGCCATGCTGCGCGCGCATTCCGGGAACCACTGGTCCCAGCAGATGCCTACGCCGATCTTCGCATAGCGGGTGTTCCACACCTTGAAGCCGGTATCGCCGGGGTTGAAGTAGTACTTCTCGTGGTAACCGGGGCCGTCCGGGATGTGGCTCTTGCGGTAGATACCCAGGTTCCGCCCGTCGGCGTCGAGGATGGCGATGCTGTTGAATCGGGCCCGGCCGGCCCGCTCGAAGAAGCTGATCGGCAGCACCACCTGCAACTCGGCGGCCAGCTTGCTGAAGTGGGCAATGGCGGGGTTCTGTTCGGCTTCGGTGGCCAGCAGCAGGTAATCGGGGTTCGGCTTCTGGCAGAAGTACGGCGTTTCGAACAGTTCCTGAATCAGGATGATCTGCGCGCCCTGCGCGGCGGCCTGGCGCACGAGACGCTCGGCATTGGCGATGTTGGCGTCGCGATCCCAGGAACAGGCCATCTGGGTGGCGGCGACAGTGACGATGCGGGACATGGCGGAAACCTCGCAATCCGGAGACAGGCTAAGCATGGCCCACGAAGGGCCGGTATGGATGGCAGGGATATATAGCCGATAAATATCGGTAAAAGAAGGCCGTCCGCCTGTCATGGGCGACTAATCGGCAGAAATTAACCGATAAATATCGATCTATGCGCCTGGGGCGCTCCGCTTGCTCAGCCAGGGCGGCAGGTAGAGACCCAGGTAGGCGATGACCACCCGCAGGCCTTCCTCCCGCCAGCGGGACGTGATCTGTCCGTGCAACTGGACCGAGCTGGCGTAGACCCGGTCGGCCAGCTCGATGGCCAGCGCGAAGATGTCGATCTCCTCCGGCAGCGCCGGCAGCACGAAATGGCGCTCAAACAGGGCACGCAGCAGCCGGCCCAGTTCCAGGTCATGCTGCTGGTCGGCCTGGGTCACTTCGCTCAGGCCGTGCTGGGCGAGGATCAGCTGGCGGGCCGCCGCATCCGCGGCGTAGATATCCACCATGCGCTGTTCGAGCTGTGCCGCCAGGTCATGCCAGCTGCGCAGCGTGGCGTGGTCCACGGGAAGGGTGAGCACCTCGCGAAAGGCGGCATGCACCTGGGTGGCCAGCGACTGCAACAACAGCGGCACGTTGGGGAAGAAGTGATAGACCGACGAGGGCGGAATGCCGGCGCGTTCGGCCACCGCGTAGATGCTTAGCTCGGCAACGCCCCCCTCGGCGAGCAGGGCGCGGGCTGCGGCATGGATGGCATTGATGCGCGTCTGGCTGCTGGCGCGGGGCTTGCGGGGAAGCGGGGGGCACGACATGTAAAGGCTCTGTAACTGGGTATTCGAGTGCTGGCAGGGTATCGCCCCGCCGGTCACTGGCTCGACGGGGGCGAATTGTCGGGGAAGCGACCGGGGCATGGTGCGATGCGTGTCGCATTGCCCGGCGGCCTCAGACGGTATGCAGGTACCAGTTGTACTCCAGGTCGGAGATGGAGTGCTCGAATTCCTCCAGTTCGCTTTCCTTGCAGGCGACGAAGATGTCGATGTAGTCGGGGCTGATGTAGCGCGCGAGGATTTCGCTGTCGTCCAGCGCGCGTAGCGCGTCGCGCAGGTTGTTCGGCAGGCTGGGCTCGAGCTGCTCGTAGGAATTGCCCTCGATGGGTTCGCCCGGCTCGATCTGCTGGGTCAGGCCGTGATGCACGCCCGCCAGCAGGGCCGCCATCAGCAGATAGGGGTTGGCGTCGGCGCCGGCTACCCGATGTTCCAGGCGCACCGCCTCGGGGCTGCCGGTGGGCACGCGCAGCGCCACGGTGCGGTTGTCCAGGCCCCAGCTGGGGGCATTGGGCACGTAGAACTGGGCGCCGAAGCGGCGGTAGGAGTTCACGTTCGGGCAGAGGAAGGCCATGGAGGCCGGCAGGGTCTCCAGCACACCGCCGATTGCGTGGCGCAATGCGGCGTTCTGCTGGGGATCCTCACTGGCGAAGATGTTGTTTCCGTCGCGGTCGAGCAACGATATGTGCACGTGCAGCCCGTTGCCGGCCTGGCCCGGATAGGGCTTGGCCATGAAGGTCGTGTCCATCTCGTGGTCGTAAGCGATGTTCTTGACCAGCCGCTTGAGCAGTACCGCGTAATCGCAGGCCTTCAGCGGGTCGGCCACGTGGTGCAGGTTGACCTCGAACTGCGCCGGCGCACTTTCCTTGACGATGGCGTCGGCGGGGATGCCCTGCACCTTGGCGCCCTCGAGGATGTCCTGCAGGCAGTCAGCGTACTCGTCGAGGTCATCGATCAGGTACACCTGCGTGGAATGCGGACGCTTGCCGGAAATCGGCGAACGCGGCGGCTGCGGGCGGCCATTCACGTTCTCCTGGTCGATCAGGTAGAACTCCAGCTCGAAGGCGGCGCAGACCGTCAGGCCCAGCTCATCGAAGCGGTCGATCACCTGGCGCAGCACTTCACGCGGATCGGCAAAGAACGGCGTGCCATCCAGTTCGTGCATGGTCATCAGCAACTGGGCGGTGGGGCGCTTCTGCCAGGGTTCGTAGCTGAGGGTGCCGGCGATCGGCAGGCACACCCGGTCGGCGTCGCCGATGTCGAGGCCCAGGCCGGTGCTTTCCACCGTGCTGCCATTGATGTCGAGCGCGAACAGCGATGCGGGAAGATTGATGCCTTTCTCGTAGACCTTGGTGAGGCTGTTGCGCTCGATGCGCTTGCCCCGCACCACCCCGTTCATGTCGGCGATGAGCAGATCGACGAACTGGACGTCCGGATGCGCTTCGAGAAAGACGCTCGCCTCGCTGGGGTGAGCGACACGCGGAGGGGGCGACATGATCCGTACCTTTATTGTTAAAAATTTCAATCAGTCTGTGGCCTGGTTGTGAGTCAATCCCAAACCCTCGGGCCTGTCAATAGTCGGAAAAAACGCCCCGCGAGGGTGCGCGAAGGCCATTTTCGGGGCACGCCGGGTGGTCGCGTCAGATCCCTCCAGAGCCCATGGCTCGTGGGTTTCAGCCTGTATTGACGCCGTGCGGGGCGGAAGTTGTGTAAAAAAATGAACAGCGCTAAGCTCGGTAGCAAACCGAACGCGGATACGGATGTGTCCCATGCCCTGCCAGCCACTGAGCGTCGCCAACCCCTGCCACCGGCACCGGGGTGCCTGCTTACCCGTGCCGGCCCGCCTTTCAATTTCGCAACCCCCCACGACCCGCGCGCGGCTCGCCAGTCAGGCGTCTGGCCGCGTCACCGCTGAACCGGCAATTTCGGCTCGGCAAAACCTGAGGCCTTTATGAGTACCGACCTCGATCAGCTCACCGACTGGCTGAAAGAACACAAGATCACCGAAGTGGAATGCCTGATCAGCGACCTGACCGGCATCGCCCGGGGCAAGATCGCGCCGACCAACAAGTTCATCGCCGAGAAAGGCATGCGCCTGCCGGAGAGCGTGCTGCTGCAGACGGTCACCGGCGATTACGTGGAAGACGACATCTATTACGAGTTGCTCGACCCGGCGGACATCGACATGTATTGCCGTCCGGACCCCAACGCCATGTTCCTGGTGCCGTGGGCCATCGAGCCCACCGCCATGGTCATCCACGACACCTTCGACAAGATGGGCAACCCCATCGAGCTGTCGCCGCGCAACCTGCTCAAGAAAGTATTGAAGATGTACGCCGACCACGGCTGGATGCCCATCGTCGCGCCGGAAATGGAGTTCTACCTGACCAAGCGTAGCGACGACCCCGATTACCCGCTGCAGGCGCCGGTCGGCCGCTCGGGACGCCCCGAAACGGGGCGCCAGTCGTTCTCCATCGATGCCGCCAACGAGTTCGATCCGCTGTTCGAGGACATGTACGACTGGTGTGAGGCTCAGCGCCTGGACCTGGATACGCTGATCCACGAGGAAGGGCCGGCGCAGATGGAGATCAACTTCCGGCATGGCGAGGCCCTGCACCTGGCCGACCAGATCATGGTGTTCAAGCGCACCATGCGCGAGGCGGCGCTCAAGCACGACGTGGCCGCCACGTTCATGGCCAAGCCGATCACCGATCAGCCGGGCAGCGCCATGCACCTGCACCAGAGTGTGCGCGACGCGCAAAGCGGCAGGAACATCTTCTCCAACGAGGATGGCTCGCCGAGCGAGTTGTTCCTCAGTTACATCGGCGGCCTGCAGAAGTACATCCCCGAGCTGTTGCCGCTGTTCGCCCCCAACGTCAATTCGTTCCGCCGTTTCCTGCCGGATACCTCGGCGCCGGTGAACGTGGAATGGGGCGAGGAGAACCGTACCGTCGGCCTGCGCGTGCCGGAATCCTCGCCGCAGAACCGGCGCATCGAGAACCGTCTGCCCGGTGCGGACGCCAACCCGTACCTGGCGATCGCCGCCAGCCTGCTGTGTGGTTACATCGGCATGGTCGAAGGCCTGCGGCCCACCCAGCCGGTGCAGGGGCGCGGCTATGAGCGGCGCAACCTGCGCCTGCCGCTGACTATCGAGGATGCCTTGGAGCGCCTGGAAAACTGCAAGGCCCTGGAGAAGTACCTGGGCAAGAAATTCATCGCCGCCTACGTGGCGGTCAAGCGGGCGGAAAACGAGAACTACAAGCGGGTGATCAGCTCCTGGGAGCGTGAATTCCTGCTCTTTTCGGTATAGGTCGCGACGCTGCGGCGCGGGGCCTGGAGAAAGGTGTCGACACGATGAGCAAACAGACCGAACACTGGCAGGCCCTGAGCCGCGACCACCACCTGGCGCCCTTTACCGACTTCCAGGCGCTCAACCGCAAGGGCGCGCGCATCGTGACCCGCGCCGAGGGCGTGTACCTGTGGGACAGCGAGGGCCACAAGATCCTCGATGGCATGGCCGGGCTCTGGTGCGTCAACGTCGGCTACGGCCGCGAGGAGCTGGTCGAGGCGGCCGCCCGGCAGATGCGCGAACTGCCCTACTACAACCTGTTCTTCCAGACCGCGCACCCGCCGGCCCTGGAGCTCGCCCAGGAAATCGCCGCGCTGGCGCCGGCGGGCATGAACCATGTGTTCTTCACCGGCTCGGGCTCCGAGGCCAACGACACCGTGGTGCGCATGGTGCGCCATTACTGGGCAGTCCAGGGCCAGCCCGAGAAGCAGGTGATCATCGGTCGCTGGAACGGCTATCACGGCTCGACCATGGCGGGCGCGAGCCTGGGCGGCATGAAGGGCATGCACGCCCAGGGCGGTTTGCCGATCCCGGGGATCGAGCACATTGACCAGCCTTACTGGTATGGCGAAGGCGGCGCGCTGAGCCCCGAGGAATTCGGCGTCCGCGTGGCCGACCAACTGGAGGAGAAGATCCGCCAGCTTGGCGCCGACAAGGTCGCCGCTTTCATCGCCGAGCCGATCCAGGGCGCCGGCGGGGTGATCGTGCCGCCGGATAGCTACTGGCCGCGCATTCGCGAGATCCTCGCGCGCCACGACATCCTGTTCATTGCCGATGAGGTGATCTGCGGCTTCGGCCGTACCGGCGAATGGTTCGGCAGCCAGTACTACGACCTGCGGCCGGACCTGATGCCGATCGCCAAGGGCCTGACCTCCGGCTACATCCCCATGGGCGGCGTAGTAGTGCGCGACAAGGTGGTCGAGGTGCTCAACCGCGGCGGCGAATTCGCCCACGGCTTCACCTATTCCGGCCACCCGGTGGCGGCGGCGGTAGCGCTGGCCAACCTGCGCATCCTGCGTGACGAAGGCATCGTGGCGCGGGTCAAGGCGCAAACGGCACCCTATTTGCAGAGACGTTGGCGTGAGCTGGCCGCCCACCCGCTGGTGGGGGAGGCACGTGGCGTCGGCATGGTGGCTGCCATCGAGCTGGTGAAGAACAAGGAGACCCGCGAGCGTTATCGGGGACTGGAAATCGGCATGCGCTGTCGTGAGCACTGTTTCCAGAACGGCCTGGTGATGCGCGCGGTGGGGGACACCATGATCATCGCGCCGCCGCTGGTGATCAGCCCGGCGCAGATCGATGAGTTGCTCGAAAAGGCCTTCACCTGTCTGGACCTGACTCTCAAGGAGGTGCAGGGCCGGTAAAAAAGGCTCGAATCGGCCGAGCAGCCAGTTGTGTCGACACGGGCTCCTTGCCAGACTTCGCGCGTGCGTAGGCCAGGCTCACCAGGGTGTGTCGCGGCAGTGGGCTCGCTCGCCAGCCACGCCATCTGAGTACTCAAAAAACAATCGGAGCAGTGAAGGCATGAAACTCTTCGGCAAGACCTTTCTCGCGCTATCCCTGACCGCGGCCGTGGCCGGTCTGGCTCAGGCCCAGGAAAAAGTGCTGCACGTCTACAACTGGTCGGACTACATCGCTCCGGACACCCTGGACAAATTCCAGAAGGAAACCGGCATCAAGGTGGTGTACGACGTGTTCGACAGCAACGAAGTGCTGGAAGCCAAGCTGCTCTCCGGTGGCTCGGGCTACGACGTCGTGGTGCCGTCCAACCCGTTCCTGGCCAAGCAGATCAAGGCCGGTGTGTTCCAGAAGCTGGACCGGAGCAAGCTGCCCAACTGGGAGAACCTCGACAAGAACCTGCTCAAGTCCCTGGAAACCAGCGACCCGGGCAACCAGTACTCCTTCCCCTACATGTGGGGCACCATCGGCTACGCCTACAACGTGGACAAGGTCAAGGCCGTGCTGGGTGACGGCGCCCCGGTGGATTCCTGGGACCTGGTGTTCAAGACCGAGAACATCGAAAAGCTGAAGAGCTGCGGCGTGTCCTTCCTCGATTCGCCCACCGAGATGCTGCCGGCGGCGCTGAACTACCTGGGCCTGTCGCCCGTCAGCGAGAGCAGTGCCGATCTGAAGAAGGCCGAGGACCTGTTCCTGAAGATTCGTCCGCACGTGGCCTACTTCCACTCCTCCAAGTACATCTCGGACCTCGCCAACGGCAACATCTGCGTGGCGGTCGGCTACTCCGGCGACCTCTACCAGTCCAAGTCGCGCGCTGAAGAGGCCGCCAACGGCGTCAACATTCACTATCAGATTCCGAAGGAAGGCGCCGGCTCCTTCTTCGACATGCTGGCCATTCCTGCCGATGCCAAGAACGTCGAGAACGCCCACGTGTTCCTGAACTTCCTGCTCAAGCCGGAAATCATGGCGGAAATCACCGATTACGTGCAGTTCCCCAACGGCAACAAGGCGGCTACTCCGCTGCTGGACGAGGCGATCCGCAATGACCCGGGTATCTACCCGCCGGAAGAGGTGATGGCCAAGCTGTACGCCTTCCCCGACCTGGATGCCAAGGTGCAGCGCGCCATGACCCGCAGCTGGACCAAGATCAAGTCCGGCCGTTGATTCATCGGCCGGCTGCTTCGGCAGCCGGCCGTTTTTCCCTGCCCACACCGACATGGCCATAAGGCCAGGAGCGTGACCGTCCGCCCCGCGCTGCATTTCAGGGGCACAGGAGAGCGACCGCCGGTCGCCGTTTCATCATTCTTGCCGCCTCTCGCGGCCCGCGCATGAGGACTTCACCATGCCCCATCGCAGTGCCCTGCTTGCCGCCTGCACCGTCCTGGCTCTGACCGGCACGGCCCAGGCCCAGGCCCAGTCCACGGTCCACGTCTACAACTGGTCGGACTACATCGGCGAAGACACCCTGGAGAATTTCCAGAAGGCCACCGGCATCCGTGCGGTCTACGACGTCTTCGATTCCAACGAAACCCTTGAAGGCAAGCTGCTGGCCGGTCGCTCCGGCTATGACGTGGTGGTGCCCAGCAATCACTTCCTCGCCCGGCAGATCAAGGCTGGCGCCTTCCGCAAACTCGACCGCGACCAGTTGTCCAACTGGAACAACCTGGACCCCGCGCTGCTGCGCCAGCTGGAGGTGAACGACCCCGGCAACCAGTACGCCGTGCCCTACCTGTGGGGCACCAACGGATTGGGCTACAACGTCGAGAAGGTCACGGCGGCCCTTGGCGAGGATGTCGAGGTCGATTCCTGGGCGCTGGTCTTCGAAGTGGAGAACATCAAGAAACTCTCCAGCTGTGGTGTCGCCTTCCTCGATTCCGGGGACGAGATGCTGCCGGCGATGCTCAATTACCTGGGGTTGGACCCCAACAGCCAGAATCCCGATGACTTTGCACGTGCCGAAGCCCGGCTGCTGGAGGTGCGTCCCTACGTGACCTACTTCCACTCCTCCAAGTACATCTCGGACCTGGCCAACGGCAACATCTGCATGGCCGTGGGGTACTCCGGTGACGTGTTCCAGGCCGCCGACCGCGCCGAGGAAGCCGGCAAGGGCATCGAGATCGGCTATGTGATTCCCAAGGAAGGCGCCAACCTGTGGTTCGACATGTTGGCCATCCCGAGCGACGCGAAGAACGTCGAGCAGGCCCACGCGTTTATCAACTACCTGCTGGATCCCGAGGTCATCGCCGGGGTCAGCGACTACGTCGGCTATGCCAATCCCAACCTGGCTGCGCAGGAGCTGATGGACCCCGAGGTGCTGGCCGACGAGGCCATCTATCCGCCGCCGGAAGTGTTGGAAAAATTGTACATTTCGGCCGAATTGCCGCCGACTGTGCAGCGTTTGATGACACGCAGCTGGGCGAAGGTAAAGAGCGGAAAATAAAGCCGTAAAAAGGCGCGTCCAGCGCTGGCCCTGGACGCTGCTCGATGGTTCAATTGCGCCCCTTTGACCGGGGGTGCTCTCGGGGTCTATCGGCGTTGCGAAGCAGCCGAAACGGACCGCGAGGCTTCCGGCCTTTTAACGTGGTACTGGTTGTCTGGGCGCGGAATGCAATGCTGCCGGCGTTCCGCATCGAAACTTAACATCCGACCTGGCGCCACCAGGTAATGTCGGGGGAGTGTGCATATATGGCGGTGGCCTCGAGCGCCTTCAAGAAAGCCCTCAGCGGCGATCAGCAAGCCAAGGAAATTCTGGTCAGGATCGACCGTGTCACCAAGAAGTTCGACGAGACCGTGGCGGTCGATGACGTGTCCCTGACCATCCGTCGCGGCGAGATCTTCGCCCTGCTCGGTGGCTCGGGCTCCGGCAAGTCGACCCTGCTGCGCATGCTCGCCGGGTTCGAACGACCCACCGAGGGGCGCATCTACCTGGACGGCCAGGACATCACCGATCTGCCGCCGTACGAGCGGCCGATCAACATGATGTTCCAGTCCTACGCGCTGTTCCCGCACATGAGCGTGGAGCAGAACATCGCCTTCGGCCTCAAGCAGGACGGTCTACCCAAGGAGGAGATCGCCGAGCGCGTGGCGGAAATGCTGCGCCTGGTGCAGATGAGCCAGTACGCCAAGCGCAAGCCGCACCAGCTGTCCGGCGGCCAGCGCCAGCGCGTGGCCCTGGCCCGTTCGCTGGCCAAGCGCCCGAAGCTGCTGCTGCTCGACGAGCCCATGGGCGCGCTGGACAAGAAGCTGCGCTCGCAGATGCAACTGGAGCTGGTGGCCATTCTCGAGCGCGTCGGCGTGACCTGCCTGATCGTCACCCACGACCAGGAAGAGGCCATGACCATGGCCGAGCGCATCGCCATCATGCACCAGGGCTGGATCGCCCAGGTGGGCAGCCCGATGGACATCTACGAGACGCCGGCCAGCCGCCTGGTCTGCGAGTTCATCGGCAACGTCAACCTGTTCGAGGGCGAGCTGATCGAGGACCTGGAAGACCACGCGATCATCGCCTGCCCGCAGCTGGAGCGGCCGATCTATGTCGGCCACGGCATCAGCACCCGTGCCGAGGACAAGCGCGTCACTTATGCGCTGCGCCCGGAAAAGCTGCTGATCAGCACCAGCATGCCGGAGGTCGAGCACCCGGATTACAACTGGGTGCAGGGCACCGTGCATGACATCGCCTACCTGGGCGGTCACTCCACCTACTACATCCGCCTGGCGTCCGGGATGCTGGTGCAAGCGTTCCTGGCCAACAGCGAACGGCACGTGAAACGACCCACCTGGAACGACCCGGTGTACCTGCACTGGATCGACGACAGCGGCGTGGTGCTGCAGTCATGAGCCTGGCGATGCTGAAGCGCTTCCTGCCCACGGGACGGCATGTCGTCATCGGCATCCCGTTCTTCTGGCTGCTGCTGTTCTTCCTGCTGCCCTTCGTCATCGTGCTGAAGATCAGTTTCGCCGAGGCCGAGGTGGCCATCCCGCCGTACACGGAAATCTTCGTGTGGGCGGAGAACCAGCTGCAGATCCTGCTCAACCTGGGCAACTACGTGTTCCTCAGCGAGGACGAGCTGTACCTGCTGGCCTACCTGAGCTCGCTGAAGATCGCCCTGGTCAGCACCCTGCTGTGCCTGCTGATCGGCTACCCGATGGCCTACGCCATCGCCCGCGCCGACAAGCAGGCGCAGACGATCCTGCTGATGCTGATCATGATGCCGACCTGGACCGCGATCCTGATCCGCGTCTACGCCTGGATGGGCATCCTCAGCAACAACGGCTTGCTCAACAGCGTGCTGATGGGCATCGGGCTGATCGACGAGCCGCTGCAGATCCTCAACACCAACCTGGCGGTGTACATCGGCATCGTCTACTCGTACCTGCCGTTCATGGTGCTGCCGCTGTACGCCAACCTGGTCAAGCACGACCTGAGCCTGCTGGAGGCCGCGGCTGACCTGGGGGCCGGGCGCATCGCCACCTTCTGGAAGATCACCGTGCCGCTGTCCAAGAGCGGCATCGTCGCCGGCTGCATGCTGGTGTTCATCCCGGTGGTGGGTGAGTTCGTCATCCCCGAGCTGCTCGGTGGCCCCGAGACGCTGATGATCGGCAAGGTGCTCTGGCAGGAATTCTTCAACAACCGTGACTGGCCGGTGGCGGCATCGCTGGCGGTGGTCATGCTGGCCATCCTGCTAGTCCCGATCATCCTGTTCAACCGCAACCAGGCCAAGGAACTGGAGGACAAGCCATGAAGCGCTGGAGCTTCTCCAACCTGATGCTGTGGGTCGGGTTGGCGTTCATCTACCTGCCGATGGTCATCCTGGTCATCTACTCGTTCAACGACTCGCGGCTGGTGACGGTGTGGGGCGGCTGGTCGGTGCGCTGGTACGCCAGTCTGCTGGACAACCGCCAACTGATGGGCGCGGTGATGCGTTCGCTGGAGATCGCCCTCTACACGGCCATTGCCGCTGTGGCGCTGGGCACCCTGGCGGCCTTCGTGCTGACGCGTATCCCGCGTTTCCGGGGTCGCACACTGTTCGGTGGCATGGTCACCGCGCCGCTGGTGATGCCCGAGGTGATCACCGGTCTGTCGCTGCTGCTGCTGTTCGTGGCCATGGCCCAGTTGATCGGCTGGCCGGCCGAGCGCGGCATGACCACCATCTGGATAGCCCACACCACCTTCAGCTCCGCCTATGTGGCGGTGGTGGTGATGTCGCGCCTGCGCGAGCTGGACCTGTCCATCGAGGAAGCGGCCATGGACCTGGGCGCCAAGCCCTGGAAGGTGTTCTTCCTGATCACCATTCCGATGATCGCGCCCTCGCTGGTGGCCGGCGGCATGCTGGCCTTCGCGCTGTCGCTGGATGACCTGGTGCTGGCCAGCTTCGTCTCCGGCCCGGGCGCCACCACCCTGCCGATGGAGATCTTCTCCGCCGTGCGCCTGGGGGTGAAGCCGGACATCAACGCCATCGCCAGCCTGATCCTGCTGGTCATTTCGCTGTTCACCTTCCTGGCCTGGTACTTCACCCGCCGGGCCGAAGACCGCAGGCGTCGTTCCATCCAGCAACTGCTGGACGAAACGCGCCCCGAGCGCGATCCGCGCCCGCAGCCGGAAGTGGCTTGAGAACGAGGGGGCAGACCTGAAAAGTCTGCCCCCTTTTTCATGCACAAAAGCACAACCTGAAAAACCACCGTAGGGCGGACAGCGACTTCCTGGCCGCCATTGCGCCGGAACGGCGCCCTCGCGGCGCGCTTGGTGGATCGGTGAAGCGCGATTCCCTACGGGGCGCCCCGGGTCCGCCAGAGCAGCGCCGCCAGCAGCAGAAACGCCAGCGACCAGCAGGCGGCGGACACGAGCAGCCAGGGGTACGGATCGGCTCCCAGCGGTACGGGCAGGATGCGTGCCAGGGCGGCCAGGCTGAGCAGCCCGGCGGCGGGGTGGATCCAGGGGACGGCGTTGGCATCGCGCAAGCGATAGAGCAGGCGCGTGCGCGCCATGACCGCCAGGGTCAGGGTGCCGAGTGCGCCGACCGTGATGCCGTGCAGGGCGACGGTCAACGGCAGCACGTCGAACAGCAGTGCGGCACCGAACAGCAGCAGACCGAGCGCCAGCCAGGCATAGCCGAGCAGCAGCACGGCGAGGTCGGCGCGGCGCAGATGCCGCCAGGGCTGCCAGCGCAGCAACCGTATGCCTGTCAGCGCGCCGGCGGCCAGCGTTAGAGCGCCACCCACGGACTCAAGCGAGACCAGCAGGGCCAGCAGTGCGATTCCCAGCAGCACCAGCCCGGACCCTTCCAGGTGCGGTTGCACCCGCGCCTGCAGGTTCCAGCCTTGGCTTTGCGCATGGCCGGCCAGCGCCGGGGCGATGATGCGCCCGCCCATGAAGAACAGCAGGGTGGCCAGCACCAGCAGGGCACCCTGGGCCGGGTGCGGGCTGATCGACAGGCGCGGGTCGAGACTGCCCAGCACGCTGGCCAGGCCAAGGGCGATGACCAATGGCGCGACGGACTGGTTGCGCCACTTCTTCGCCGCGCCGACGAAGCGCGGCACTACCTTCCAGGCCAGCCCGGCCGCGAACAGTGCGGCGCCCAGCATCGACAGCCAGCCAGCGGGCCATAACAGCCAGCCCAGCCGCGCCAGGGCCCAGCCGGCCAGCAGTGCCAGCGTCACCCGTTGTGGTTGCGGGCCGAGCAGGTAGCCGGCGACCACCGCCAGGGCGAAGCCAAACAGCATTTCATGGGCGTGGCCGTAGGGCGTGGCCAACCCGGGTGGGGTGGGTAGCAGGCCGAGCAGGCCGAGCACCGACCAGGGCAGGATCAGGGCCGCATACAGCGCGGCGACGGCAAAGAACCAGGCGTTGGCGAACGGCTGGCGGGGCTTGCGGTCGGCGCGATCGGTCATGGTGGAGGCGGACGGCTTGGCGCCGTCCGCCGGGGCCGATCAGCGTGTGGCCAGCAGCTCGCGGCCGCGCTGCACGGCGGCGCGCACCTGCGCGGGCGCGGTGCCGCCGATGTGGTTGCGGGCGTTCACCGAGCCTTCCAGGGTCAGCACGGCGAACACGTCGTCGCCGATCTGGTCGCTGAACTGGCGCAGCTCGTCGAGGCTCATCTCGGCCAGGTCCTTGCCGGTCTGCACGCCGTACTTCACCGCGTGGCCGACGATCTCGTGGCAATCGCGGAACGGCAGGCCCTTGCGCACCAGGTAGTCGGCCAGGTCGGTGGCGGTGGAGAAGCCGCGGCGGGCCGCCTCGCGCATCACCGCCACGCGCGGCTTGATGGCCGGCACCATGTCGGCGAAGGCGCGCAGCGAGTCGCGCAGGGTATCGGCGGCGTCGAACAGCGGTTCCTTGTCTTCCTGGTTGTCCTTGTTGTAGGCCAGCGGCTGGCCCTTCATCAGGGTCAGCAGGCCGGTCAGCGCGCCGAACACCCGGCCGGACTTGCCACGTACCAGCTCGGGCACGTCGGGGTTCTTCTTCTGCGGCATGATCGAGGAGCCGGTGCAGAAGCGATCCGGGAGCTCGATGAAGTTGAACTGGGCGCTGGTCCAGAGCACCAGCTCTTCGGAGAAGCGCGACAGGTGCATCATGGCCAGCGAGGCGGCGGCGCAGAATTCGATGGCGAAATCGCGGTCGGACACGCCGTCCAGCGAGTTGCCGCCGATGGCCTCGAAGCCCAGCAGCTGGCAGGTGATCTCGCGCTGGATCGGGTAGGTGGTGCCAGCCAGCGCCGCCGAGCCCAGCGGCATGCGGTTGACGCGCGTGCGGCAGTCCACCAGACGCTCGTAGTCGCGGCTGAGCATCTCGAACCAGGCCAGCAGGTGGTGGCCGAAGGTCACCGGCTGGGCGGTCTGCAGGTGGGTGAAGCCGGGCATGATCACCTCGGCGTGCTGCTCGGCCTGTTCCAGCAGGCCCTGCTGCAGGCGGGTGATCTCGCCGAGGATGGTGTCGATCTCGTCGCGCAGCCACAGGCGGATGTCGGTGGCCACCTGGTCGTTGCGCGAACGGCCGGTGTGCAGCTTCTTGCCGGTGATACCGATACGGTCGGTCAGGCGTGCCTCGATGTTCATGTGCACGTCTTCCAGGTCGACGCGCCAGTCGAACTGGCCGGCCTCGATCTCGCCCTGGATCTGCTTCAGGCCGTCGATGATCGCATCGCGCTCGCTCGCGGTCAGCACGCCGGCCTGTTCCAGCATGGTGGCGTGGGCGATCGAGCCCATGATGTCGTGGCGGTACAGGCGCTTGTCGAAGTCGACGGAGGCGGTGAAACGGGCGACGAAGGCATCGACGGGCTCGCTGAAGCGGCCGCCCCAGGACTGGTTGGTTTTCTCGACACTCATGGAAGGCTCTCGGCTGTTCGCAACGGTCAGGGGGCCGCGCCGGCGGCCTCCCGCAAAGGATGGCGCATGATAGCAGGGTCTGCCGGCGCGCCGCTGCCGCCGGTGGCTGATGAGCCGGTCACGGAACGCCCGGAGCGTCCCTCGATTCGGTGCGCCAGATCGCTGTGCCAACGCGGCGCCCGGGCAACATGAGCGCCATGCGCCTGTTAACCCCGAAACCTGCCCCGCTCGACGATTTCTTCGTGCCCGCGCTCTGCGAGCCGGAGGCGCTGCTCACCCTCGTGTTGCTGGCCGAGCTGCTGGTGCTGGTGCTGGTACTGGCCGAACCGATGACCGTCGGCTTTGACTGGGTGCGCCTGGCCCTGGTCTCGCTGTTCGTGCAGTGGATCGTGCTGCTCTCGGCCGCCGTGCTGTGTCGGCTGCGCCCCTGGCTGGCACGTTGCCGGCCGCTGATCGCCGGTCTGGGGTGCTGCCTGGTGGTGGTGCTGCTGACCCTGGCCTGCACCGCGGTTGCAGAGCAGTACGAGCTGGGCGGCCCGCCCAGCGGGGAGCCGGCGCTTTACCTGCGTCATGCGCTGATCAGCCTGATCATGAGCACCCTGCTATTGCGCTACTTCTACCTGCAGAGCCAGTGGCGCCTGCAACAGCGCGCCGAGCTGCAGGCACGCATCGAGGCCCTGCAGGCGCGCATTCGTCCGCATTTCCTGTTCAATAGCCTGAACAGCATCGCCAGCCTGGTGGTGAGCGATCCGGCCAGGGCCGAACAGGCGGTGCTGGACCTGGCCGACCTGTTCCGCGCCAGCCTGGCCAGCCCCGGCAGCCTGGTCAACTGGCGAGAGGAGGTGACGTTGACGCGTCGTTACCTGGCCATCGAGCACTACCGGTTCGGCGAACGCCTGCAGGTGGAGTGGTGCGTCGATGGGGTGCCGGATGATCTGCCGATTCCGCCGCTGACCCTGCAGCCATTGGTGGAGAACGCGCTGATCCATGGGGTGGCCCCGCGTATCGAGGGCGGCCTGGTGCGCATCGAGGCGCAATGGCGCGCGGGGCGCTTCGAGCTGCAGGTCAGCAACCCGCTGGCGGAGCGGGAGGTGCCGGCATCGCGCGGCACCCAGCAGGGGTTGGCGAACATCCGTGGCCGACTGACGGCACTTTTTGGTCCTGACGCGAGTCTGAGCGTGGAGCGCCGTAACGGACGGCACTTTACCTGTCTACGCTATCCTTGTTTCAGTCTCACGCAGGAAGCCAGAGCCATATGAACGTCTTGATCGTCGATGACGAACCGCTCGCCCGTGAACGTCTGCAACGCCTGCTCGGAGAAATCGAAGGTTATCGCGCGCTGGATGCCGCGGCCGCCAATGGCGAGGAAGCCCTGGCCCTGATCGACAGCCTCAAGCCCGACGTGGTGCTGCTGGACATTCGCATGCCCGGCCTGGATGGTCTGCAGGTGGCGGCGCGCCTGTGCGAAAAGGAAGCGCCGCCGGCGGTGATCTTCTGCACCGCCCACGATGAATTCGCCCTGGACGCCTTCCAGGTCAGCGCGGTGGGCTATGTGGTCAAACCGGTGCGCCGCGAGGACCTGGCCGAGGCGCTGCACAAGGCGCAGCGCCCCAATCGCATGCAGCTGGCCGCCCTGACCCGGCCGCAAGCCGGCGGAGGTGGACCCCGCACCCATATCAGCGCCCGCACGCGCAAGGGCATCGAGCTGATTCCGCTGGAACAGGTGCTCTACTTCATCGCCGATCACAAGTACGTGACGCTGCGCCACAGCGGCGGCGAGGTGCTGCTGGACGAGCCTCTCAAGGCGCTGGAGGACGAGTTCGGTGAGCGCTTCGTGCGCATCCATCGCAATGCGCTGGTGTCCCGCGAACGCATCGAGCGCCTGCAGCGCACACCGCTGGGGCATTTCCAGCTGTACCTCAAGGGCCTGGATGATCAGGCGCTGACCGTGAGCCGCCGTCATGTCGCCGGCGTGCGCAAACTGATGAGCAACCTGTAGGGCCGGCCGGGCGCTTTCCTTGATCCGCGCCGGTCCAGCCTCCGGCCGCGGCCTGTTATCATGCCGGCAGTTCTCGTTCTGGAATTGCCCATGTCCCGCGAAATCCGCATTGCCACCCGCAAGAGTGCCCTGGCCCTGTGGCAGGCCGAATACGTCAAGGCGCGCCTGGAGCAGGCGCATCCCGGCCTGCAGGTCAGCCTGGTTCCGATGGTCAGTCGCGGCGACAAGCTGCTGGACGCGCCGCTGGCCAAGATCGGCGGCAAGGGCCTGTTCGTCAAGGAACTGGAAACCGCCCTGCTGGAGAACGAGGCGGACATCGCCGTGCACTCCATGAAGGACGTGCCCATGGAGTTTCCGGAGGGCCTGGGCCTGTTCTGCATCTGCGAGCGCGAAGACCCGCGCGACGCCTTCGTTTCCAACACCTTCGACTCCCTGGATGCGCTGCCCGCCGGCAGCATCGTCGGCACTTCCAGCCTGCGCCGCCAGGCCCAGCTGCTGGCCCGCCGCCCGGACCTGAAGATCCAGTTCCTGCGCGGCAACGTGAACACCCGCCTGGCCAAGCTGGACGCCGGCGAGTACGACGCCATCATCCTGGCCGCCGCCGGCCTGATCCGCCTCGGCTTCCAGGAACGCATCCGTTCCTTCATCAGTGCCGAAGACAGCCTGCCGGCCGGTGGCCAGGGCGCGGTGGGCATCGAATGCCGCAGCGCCGACAGTGAGGTGCATGCGCTGCTGGCGCCGCTGCACCACGCCGATACTGCCGACCGGGTCATTGCCGAGCGTGCACTCAACAAGCACCTGAACGGCGGCTGCCAGGTGCCGATCGCCTGCTACGCCATGCTGGAAGGCAACGACCTGTGGCTGCGCGGCCTGGTCGGCCAGCCGGACGGCGGCCGTCTGCTGCGCGCCGAGGCCCGCGCACCGCGCCAGGATGCCGAGGCGCTGGGTGTGCAGGTGGCCGATGCCCTGCTGAAGCAGGGCGCTGCCGCCATCCTGGCCGAAGTCTACGGCGAGGCCGGCCATCCGTGAGCGCCTGGCGCCTGCTGCTGACGCGCCCCGCCGAGGAGTGCGCCGCACTGGCGGCGCAGCTGGCCGAGCAGGGCATTCACGGCAGCTGTCTGCCCCTGCTGGACATCCAGCCGCTGCCGGAAACCCCCGAGCAGCGCAGCCTGCTGCTGGAGCTGGACCGCTACTGTGCGGTGATCGTGGTCAGCAAGCCGGCGGCACGCCTGGGCCTTGAGCGCGTCGATCGCTACTGGCCGCAGCCACCGATCAACCAGCACTGGTTCAGCGTGGGCGCGGCCACCGGCCAGCTGCTGGCCGACTACGGCCTGGACGTCAGCTGGCCTGAGGGGGGTGATGACAGCGAGGCGCTGCTGGAACTGCCAGCGTTCAGCGACGCCCTGAAGGTGCCCAACCCCCGGGTGCTGATCATGCGCGGTGATACTGGCCGGGAATTGCTCGCCGACCATCTGCGCGGCCAAGGTGTGGCGGTGGACTATTTGCCACTCTACCGGCGCCACCTGCCCAACTATGCTTGCGGCGAGCTGTCCCGACGCGTCGCCGCTGAGCGGCTCAATGGCCTGGTGATCAGCAGCGGCCAGGGCTTCGAACACTTGCGCCAGCTGGCCGGCGAGGCCTGGCCGGAACTGGCTCGGCTACCCTTGTTCGTGCCCAGCCCGCGAGTTGCCGAGCTGGCCCGCGCCGCGGGCGCCGAGCAGGTGGTGGATTGCCGTGGCGCCAGTGTCGCGGCGCTGCTTCAGGCATTGCAGGCCCACCGGGCCCCACATGGATAGGACGTACACGTGAGCGAAACCGACGCGCAAAGCCCCGCTCTTCCGGCTCCCTCCGAGCAGAACGAACCCCGCATGGCTGCCGGCCGTGCTGCCCTGCTGCTGGCGATCGCCGCCCTGCTGATCGCCCTGGCGGCTGCCGGAATGGGCGGTTGGAGCTTCTGGCAGGGGCAGCAACTGCAGCGCCAGGCGCAGGCGCAACTGGCCGAGCAGCGCCAGCTGCAACAGGAATGGCAGACGGCCCGTACCGAAAGCGAACAACAGCTGGCGGCGACCGAGAGTGATGTGCGCCAGCGTCTTGAGCAGTTGCCCAGCCAAGAGCAACTGGCCGAACAGCGCCAACTGCTGCAGACCCTGCAGGGCGATCAGCAGCACCTGGCGCAGAGCCTCACCCGCCTGCTCGGCGCCAGCCGTGAGGACTGGCGGCTGGCCGAGGCCGAGCACCTGCTGCGCCTGGCCATCCTGCGCCTGTCCGCCCTGCAGGATGTGCCCAGCGCCATTGCCCTGGTGCAGGTCGCCGATGACATCCTGCGTGCGCAGGACGATCCGCTGGGTTTCGCAGCGCGTGGCGAGATGATCAAGGCCCTGGAGGCCTTGCGTGCCCTGCCGCAGCCGGACCGCAGCGGACTGTTCCTGCAGCTGGCCGCCCTGCGCGAGCAGGGCGAGCGTCTGCTGCACCAGCCGCCGCAGTTCAGTCAGCCCGCCCGGGAAGCGCCGCAGCATGCGTCCGAGGAGCGGGTCTGGGAGTACATCTGGCGCAAACTGTCCCCCTACCTGCGCATCGAGCTGAACGCCGAGCAGGAACTGCGGCCGCTGTTGGCCGGGCAAAGCCTCGCGCAGGTGCGCCTGGCCCTGAGCCTGGCCCTGGAGCAGGCGCAATGGGCCGCGCTGAACGGTCAGCCGCAGGTCTACGGCGCCGCGCTGCAGCAAGCCAGCGACGTGCTCACCGGTTATTTCGATACCGCCAACCCCGCCGCACGCAGCCTGCGTCAGCGCCTCGCCGAGTTGGCCGAGCAGCCGGTGAGCGTCGACACGCCCGACCTGCGACCGGCCCTGCAGAGCCTGCAGGCCTACCTGCGTCAGCGCCAGCAGGCGCGCGGCGAGGAACAGCCCGCGACGGAGGAAGCGCCATGATCCGCGCCGTGCTGCTGCTCGCCGTGCTGGTGGCCGGCGCCAGCCTGCTGGGCCTGGCCATCGCCCAGGGCAGCGGCTACGTGCTGATCGCCTACCGAGGGATGCGCTACGAATCCAGCCTGTGGATGTTCCTGGCCCTGCTGCTGGCGTTGTGGCTGCTGGTCTGGCTGGCGCGCCGAGTGCTGCGTCTGCTGGGTGTTTCGGGCGCGCTGCTCAACCCCTGGTCGCGGCGCCACCGCCAGCGGCGCGGCCACAAGGCCACTGAGCGCGGCCTGCTGGAGCTTGCCGAAGGCCGCTGGCGGCCGGCGCTGCAGCACCTGCGCCTGGCTGCCGAACAGGACCCGCATCCCTTGCCCTATTACCTGGCCGCCGCGCGGGCCGCGCAGCATCTGGGTGACTACGAGGAAAGCGACGCCCTGCTGGAGCAGGCCCTGAACCGCCAGCCCCATGCGGAACTGGTCATCGCCCTGACGCATGCCGAGCTGCAGGAGCAGCGCGGCAACCTGGAAGGGGCCGAGGAAACCCTGACCGCCATGCTCGAGCGCCATCCGCACCAGCCGGAAGCCCTGCGCCGATTGCTTGCTGTGCAGCGCCGCCAGGCCAAGCCGGCCGCGTTGCTCGGCCTGCTCCCGGAGCTGCGCAAACACAAGGTGATCGAGGAAGCCGAGTTGCGCGAACTGGAGCGCGAGGCCTGGGCGGCGCGCCTGCGTGAGGTCGGTCGCGGTGGCGAGGCGCAGGCCCTGCGTGACACCTGGCCGCTGCTCAGCAGCAGCCTGCAGCACGATTCGCACCTGCTGGGCCTGTATGCCGAGCAGCTTGGCCGTACCGGCGCCGAGGCCGAGGCCGAGGCCCTGGTGCGCAAGGCGTTGCGCAGGCAGTACCAGCCGGCCCTGGTGGAACTCTACGGCCGTCTGCGCGGGGCGGACAGCGGCCAGCAGTTGCAGGAAGCCGAACAGTGGCTGAAGGAGCACCCTGACGATCCCGTGCTGCTGCGCGCCCTGGCGCGAATCAGCATTCGCCATCAGCTGTGGGGCAAGGCGCGGGACTATTACGACGCCAGCCTGGCGTTGCAGCGCGATCCGAGGACTTGTGCCGAGCTGGCCCGATTGCTGGCGCGCCTGGGCGAGGGCGAGCGCAGCAACCAGCTGTTTCAGGAGGGGCTGGGAATGCTGGACACCGACGCACGTCATGCTTGAAAAGCCCCGGCGGGTTCCTCTACCGTAGCGACCCTCACAGCCCACCGGTGTCACCATGCTCCACGTCAGTTCCCGCACGCTGTTCCTCGTCGCCTTCCTCGGCACTGTCCTGATCATGCTGGGGGCGCTTTATCTGGAACATGGCGTCGGCCTGGAGCCGTGCCCGCTGTGTATCCTGCAGCGTCTGGCAGTCATCGGTTTCGGTCTGGTCTGCCTGGTCGCCGCCATACACGGGCCGGCGCGCACTGGCCAGCGAGTGTATGCCGCGCTGGCGCTGCTGATGGCAGGCGCGGGAGCCGGGGTGGCCGGGCGGCAGATCTGGCTGCAGCAGGTGCCGGCCGATGAGTTGCCGGCCTGCCTGCCCAGCCTCGACTACATGCTCGAAGCCCTGCCGTTTCAGGAAGTCATCAGCCTGATGCTGCACGGCAGCGCCGATTGCGCCAAGGTCACCTGGACCCTGTTCGGCATCAGCATTCCCGAATGGAGTCTGCTGGCCTTCATTGGCATGATCCTGTTCTCCCTGTATCTGCTGCTGCGTCGCCGTTGATCGGCTATCCCGCGTTCCCTTTCGCGTCAAGCACCCGCCAAGCCACGGCGCACGTGGCCTGGCGGGAAAACGCGCGTATGAATATTTCCCCGCCCGCGCCTTGAAAGGCGATCGTCCTCAAGCCTACAGTGGCCCGCACACGGGCACCGAAGCCGGTGCGCGTCCTGATGCCGCCATGAGTTATACGAGGTCGACATGCTGGAACGATGCCGAAATGCCCAGGAACGCTGGGGTGGGGTTCATGAGCTGATCGATCGCTGGTTGCGCGAACGGCAGGATCTGGTCACCGAGCTCGCTGGTCTCGGCAAGGGTGTCGAGCCCGGAGCGCAGGGCGCCGAGGCGCTCAGGGGGCTGTGCCAGATCATGCTCGATTACGTGTCGGCCTGGCACTTCGGTGTCTACGAGCAGCTGCTCATCGAGGCGCGCGAATTCAACGACCAGCGTGGCCTGGAAGTGGCCAGCCAGATCCAGCCCCGTATCGAAGCAATCACCGCGCAAGTCGTGGCATTCAACGACCGCTGTCCGGCCGGGCGCTGCGCCAGTGATCCGGCGTTGGCCGGCGAGTTGCAGCAGCTCGGTCGGTTGTTCTGCGAACGCTTCGAGCTGGAGGACTGCCTGATCGAGGTGCTGCACAACGCGCATCGCCAGAAGGCGCAGGCAGTCGCTGGCCATCAGTGACCGGGTTTCATTGCTGCCGGTCAACCCGTTCTGCAATGCCGGCGTGAGCGCCTATGCCCGGCTCCGACGGGCGGCTAGTATGGGCGCATTCATCGCCAGGAGAGCGTCATGGCCGCCAAGAAGAACACCGTGCAAACCCCCCTGCACCTGCTGCAGGAACTGTCGCAGAGTCTGCTCGCGCACCTGGAGGAGGCCTGCATCCTGGCCCAGGCCGATGCCGAGAAGCTGTTGCTGAAGCTTGACCGGCAACGCGCCAAGGCTCAGGAAAAGCTCGAAGCGGCCCGCCAGGCGCTGGAGAAGGCCGCTGCTGCGGGCAAGGCCGGAGCGCAGGCCAAGGCGCGTGCGCGCATCGAGAAACTCGAGCTGCTGCTGGACGCGCTGAAGGCCAGCGATCGCGACACCCGCAACTACCTGGTTCAGCTCAAGGCTGACATCCAGGACAGCCTGCGCATGGCCCAGCAGGTCGGCAAGGCCGGTGAGGACGCTGCCCAGGCCCTCGCCGCGCGTCAGGAGGCTCCCAAGGCCAAGGCGCCGCGGGCAGTCAAGCCCGCAGAAAAGGCACCCGTGAAGAAAGCGCCGGCGCGCGCGGCCAAGCCCAAGGCGGCGGCACCTCAGTAAGCGTCAGCGCCCGGCGGCCACCGCCAGACGAGTCAGCTCGGCCGCGCAGGTGGTCGGGCTGGCCAGGCGGGTGAGCCATGTCAGGGGCTCGCCCGACGCCTGGGTGGGCCAGTCTGCGCAGCAGGCTTCCAGGCGGCGCAACAGCTCGCGTTCGGCATCCTGTTCGAGTTCGGCCAGTCGTTGGCGCAGCGCGGCCAGCCCGGCATCCTGACTGGCCGCGACCTTCCAGCGCCGGCGCAGGGCGCGCAGCGGGGCGACCACTTCGTGCTGCCAGTCGGCGGCGACCTCGCGCAACTGCTGACAGCGCGCCGGTGTGCAGATCACGCCGCGCCAGCCCAGCCAGACGGCGCACAGCAACAGGCAGACATCCTCATCGTGCTCGTCCTGCAGACGCAGGCAAGCCGTCTCGACGCCCGGCTGGGCATACAGCTGCACGGCAAAATCCCACAGCGCTTTGCTCATCGGCCCCCCGTTCGCCGACGCAGGAAACTGATAAACTGCGCCGCCTTATGATTCGACTCGAAAAGCTTACCCTACAGCGTGGCCCGCAGCGTCTGCTGAGCGAGGCCGACCTCACCCTGCATCCCGGTCAGAAAGCCGGCCTGGTCGGGGCCAATGGTGCCGGCAAGTCCAGCCTGTTCGCCCTGCTGCGTGGCGAACTGGGCGCCGATGGCGGCGAATGTCATATCCCGGCCAGCTGGCGCATCGCCCATATGTGCCAGGAGATCGACGACCTCGAACGCCTGGCGGTGGACTACGTGCTCGACGGCGACGTCGAGCTGCGCCGCATCCAGCGTGAACTGGCCGCCGCCGAGGCGGCCCACGACGGAACGGCCCAGGCACGCCTGCACACCGAGCTGGACACCGCCGACGGCTACAGCGCCGACGCCCGGGCGCGCAAGCTGCTGGCCGGCCTGGGCTTCGAGCCGGCGCAGATGGAGCGCCGGGTCGGCGACTTCTCCGGTGGCTGGCGCATGCGCCTCAACCTGGCGCAGGCGCTGATGTGCCCGTCCGACCTGCTGCTGCTCGACGAGCCCACCAACCACCTGGACCTCGATGCGATCCTCTGGCTGGAAGGCTGGCTGAAGAGCTACCCGGGCACCCTGCTGCTGATTTCCCACGACCGCGATTTTCTGGATGCGGTGGTGGAACAGATCATCCACGTCGAACAGCAGAAGCTCACCCAGTACCGGGGCGGCTATTCCGCCTTCGAGCGCGCCCGTGCCGAGCGTCTGGCCCAGCAGCAGCAGGCCTACGACAAGCAGCAGGCGCAGCGCGCGCACATGGAAGACTTCATTCGCCGCTTCAAGGCCAAGGCATCCAAGGCCCGCCAGGCGCAGAGTCGTCTCAAGGCGCTGGAGCGTCTGGAGGAACTGGCCCCGGCGCATGTGGATTCGCCGTTCGATTTCAGCTTCCGCGAGGCATTGAAGGTATCCAGCCCGCTGCTGGACCTGGCCGAGGGACGCCTTGGCTACGGCGAGCGCGCGGTGCTCGACAAGGTCAAGCTGCAGCTGGTGCCGGGCGCGCGCATCGGTCTGCTCGGCCCCAACGGCGCGGGCAAGTCGACGCTGATCAAGACCCTGGCCGGCGAACTGCAGCCGCTGGGCGGCCGCCTGCAGCGTGGCGAGAACCTGGCGGTGGGCTACTTCGCCCAGCACCAGCTGGATGCCCTGGACTCCAAGGCCAGCCCGCTGCTGCACCTGCAGCGCATCGCCCGCGACGAACGCGAGCAGACGCTGCGCGATTTCCTCGGCGGTTTCGACTTCCGCGGCGAGCGCTGTGACGAGCCGGTGGTCAACTTCTCTGGAGGCGAAAAGGCCCGCCTGGCCCTGGCGCTGATTGCCTGGCAGCGCCCCAACCTGCTGCTGCTCGACGAACCCACCAACCACCTGGACCTGGAAATGCGCCTGGCGCTGACCATGGCCCTGCAGGAATTCGAAGGCGCCGTGCTGGTGGTCTCCCACGACCGCCATCTGCTCAAGAGCACCACCGACCAGTTCCTGCTGGTGGCCGAGGGCCGTGTCCGGGAGTTCGACGGCGATCTCGACGACTACGCCCGCTGGCTGGTGGATTTCCGCGCCCGCCAGCAGCCGGCCAGCGCCGAGCCGGTCGGCGAGCGTACCGACAAGCGCGCCCAGCGCTGGCCATCAGTGACC
>NZ_JBOY01000012.1:0-25944 GCF_000647775.1 Pseudomonas sp. RL
AAAAAAAGCCGCGCCCTTAGGCGCGGCTTTCTCGCAGCGGTATCAGCGGCGGTCGGTGGTGACCACGTCCTCGGCTTGCAGGCCCTTGTCGCGCTGCATCACGGAGAACTCCACGCGCTGGCCTTCGACCAGCACGCGGTGGCCTTCGCCACGAATCGCGCGGAAGTGCACGAAGATGTCGTCCCCGGAATCACGGGAAATGAAACCGAAGCCCTTGGTGGTGTTGAACCATTTGACCGTGCCGGTCTCGCGATTCTCACCGAGCGGCGCCTGGTAGGCATCGCCTGCGGCCCGGCGCGACGGACGGGACGGCTGCCAGTTGAGCAGCAGATGCAGCAGCACGGCCAGGGCGGCGAGCGGCAGGGCGGCGGCAACGCCCGGCAGGCCGGCGATGAACTCCAGCGGCCCCAGCAGTACCGCGGCCTGAACGGCGGTGGCAATGATCAGCAGCACGCTGGCGAGGATCTGCAGCGGACGCCGGTTGCTGAGCTGGGCATGCTCCGGCAAGGCGGCAAAGGCCAGGTTGAGCAGGCCGAACAGGGCCAGGTAGAGCGCATCGGGTTGCAGCAGGTAAGGCAGGGAATCGCCGGTGAGGCTGGGTACGAAGGACAGTAGGAGGGCGGCAACGCCCGTGAGGAGTTGGACGATTTTCAGCATTGGAATTGAACTCACAGTAGGCATGATGCAGGGAGAGCCAGTCGCCGCGCAGCTCCGCAAATACAGGTAAGGAGTGGTACAACGGCAGGCCTATGCCGCGGGATGGAGTGCGGCACGGCGGGTATTTAACAGCAAAGCGGAAAGGGGCTCAAATCGCAGCGCCGCAAGTGAGCGCGAAGTCGCGAGCCGGGGCAGGGCGGCCAGAGGGTCGCCCTGCCGGCGGGATGTCAGGCGAGCAGGCTGCGCAGCATCCAGGCGGTCTTTTCGTGGACCTGCATGCGCTGGGTCAGGAGGTCGGCGGTGGGCTCGTCGTTGACCTTGTCCAGCAGCGGGAAGATGCCGCGTGCAGTGCGCACCACGGCTTCCTGACCCTGTACCAGCAGACGGATCATGTCCTCGGCGCTGGGTACACCTTCCTCCTCCTTGATGGAGGACAGCCGCGCATAGGCCGCGTAGGTGCCCGGTGCCGGGAAGCCCAGGGCGCGGATGCGCTCGGCAATCGCGTCCACCGCCAGCGCCAGCTCGGTGTACTGCGTCTCGAACATCAGATGCAGGGTGTTGAACATCGGACCGGTGACGTTCCAGTGGAAGTTGTGGGTCTTCAGGTAAAGGGTGTAGGTGTCCGCCAATAGACGGGACAGGCCTTCGGCGATGGCCGCACGGTCCTGCTGGGAAATGCCGATATCGATGTCCATGGTGATTCCTCCGACGATGCTTCTATGAGGTGCTATCAGCCTAACAGGGGTTTTCGCTTGCGGGCATGGATCTGGATCAACCGCCAGCGCACCGTGCGCCACGGCTGCGCGGCAGGCATTTACCCTATATAATCTCGCGCTTTGCCACGCTGGCCCGATCCGCAGGCGCCAGGGGTGGCCGGTCAAGATGAAACCAGACTCCCAGAGAGAAGCGAACATACCATGATGCGCAGCCACTATTGCGGCCAGTTGAACGAGGCCCTCGACGGTCAGGAAGTCACTCTTTGCGGTTGGGTCCATCGCCGTCGCGACCACGGTGGCGTCATCTTCCTCGACATCCGCGACCGTGAAGGCCTGGCTCAGGTGGTCTTCGACCCGGACCGCGCGGAAACCTTCGCCAAGGCCGACCGCGTGCGCAGCGAATACGTCGTCAAGGTCACCGGCAAGGTGCGCATGCGTCCGGAAGGCGCGCGCAACCCGAACATGGCCAGCGGCGCCATCGAAGTGCTGGGCTACGCGCTGGAAGTCCTCAACCAGGCCGAAACCCCGCCGTTCCCGCTGGACGAGTACTCCGACGTCGGCGAGGAAACCCGCCTGCGCTATCGCTTCATCGACCTGCGTCGCCCGGAAATGGCCGCCAAGCTCAAGCTGCGCTCGCGCATTACATCGAGCATTCGGCGCTACCTGGACGACAACGGCTTCCTCGACGTCGAAACGCCGATCCTGACCCGCGCCACTCCCGAAGGCGCGCGCGACTACCTGGTGCCGAGTCGCACCCACGCCGGCAGCTTCTTCGCCCTGCCGCAGTCCCCGCAGCTGTTCAAACAGCTGCTGATGGTCGCCGGCTTCGACCGCTACTACCAGATCGCCAAGTGCTTCCGCGACGAGGACCTGCGCGCCGACCGTCAGCCGGAATTCACCCAGATCGACATCGAGACCAGCTTCCTCGATGAAGCCGACATCATGGGCCTGACCGAGACCATGATTCGCCAGCTGTTCAAGGAAGTGCTGGATGTCGAGTTCGGCGAGCTGCCGCACATGACCCTCGCCGAGGCCATGCGTCGCTTCGGTTCGGACAAGCCTGACCTGCGCATCCCGCTGGAACTGGTCGACGTGGCCGACCAGCTCAAGGATGTGGAATTCAAGGTGTTCTCCGGCCCGGCCAACGATCCCAAGGGTCGCGTTGCCGCCCTGCGCGTGCCGGGTGCCGCCTCCATGCCGCGCAGCCAGATCGACGATTACACCAAGTTCGTTGGCAACTATGGCGCCAAGGGTCTGGCCTACATCAAGGTCAACGAGCGCGCCAAGGGCGTTGAGGGTCTGCAGTCGCCGATCGTCAAGTTCATCCCCGAAGCCAACCTGAACGTCATCCTCGATCGCGTCGGCGCGGTCGATGGCGACATCGTGTTCTTCGGTGCCGATCGCGCCAAGGTGGTCTGCGACGCCCTGGGCGCACTGCGTATTCGGGTCGGTCACGACCTCAACCTGCTCACCTGCGAGTGGGCGCCGCTGTGGGTGGTCGACTTCCCGATGTTCGAGGAAAACGACGACGGCAGCTTGAGTGCCATGCATCACCCGTTCACCGCACCCAAGTGCAGCCCCGAGGAGCTGAAGGCCAATCCGGCCGCCGCACTGTCTCGCGCCTATGACATGGTGCTCAACGGCACCGAGCTGGGTGGCGGTTCGATCCGTATCCACGACAAGAAGATGCAGCAGGCGGTCTTCGAAGTGCTGGGCATCAGCGAGGAGGAGCAGCAGGAGAAGTTCGGCTTCCTGCTCGATGCCCTGAAGTTCGGCGCGCCGCCGCACGGCGGGCTGGCCTTCGGTCTGGATCGCCTGGTCATGCTGATGACCGGCGCATCCTCCATCCGCGAAGTGATCGCGTTCCCGAAAACCCAGAGCGCAGCCTGTGTCATGACCCAGGCGCCGGGTGTCGTGGACAACAAGGCGCTGCGCGAGCTGCACATCCGCCTGCGCGAGCAAGCCAAGGCGGAATAATCGCTCCTTCGAAGCCCGGTGAAAGCCGGGCTTCTCCGTTCGGGGCGGCATCATGGCAGCGGGCGGCACTGATCGCCCGCGGAAGTGCCAGACTAGACAGGCGGGCCGGGAGCGGCCCGTTCCAGAATCTGAAACGAGATGGAGTGAGTTATGGCTGGTCATTCCAAATGGGCCAACATCAAGCACCGCAAGGGTCGTCAGGACGCCAAGCGTGGCAAGATCTTCACCAAGATCATTCGCGAGCTGACCGTGGCCGCCAAGAGCGGTGCGGTGCCGGCCGACAACCCGCGCCTGCGCCTGGCGGTGGACAAGGCGCTGACCAACAACATGTCGCGCGACGTGATCGACCGCGCCATTGCGCGGGGCGCCGGCAACAACGAGGCCGACAACGTTGTCGAGCTCAGCTACGAAGGTTACGCGCCGAGCGGCGTGGCGATCATCGTCGAGGCGATGACCGACAACCGCAACCGTACTGCGGCCGAAGTGCGCCATGCCTTCAGCAAGTGTGGCGGCAACCTGGGCACCGACGGCTCGGTGGCTTACATGTTCGACCGCAAGGGGCAGATCAGCTACGCACCCGGTGTCAACGAGGATGCGCTGATGGAAGCGGCCCTGGAAGCGGGTGCCGATGACGTGGAAATGGGTGATGACGGTTCCGCGCTGGTGTCCACCAGCTTCGCCGATTTCCATGCGGTGAACGAAGCGCTGGCCGCTGCCGGCTTCAAGGCGGACGAGGCGGAAATCGCCATGATCCCGTCGATCAGCGCGCCGATCGCCGATCTGGAAACCGCCCAGAAGGTGATGAAGCTGATCGACATGCTGGAGGACCTGGACGACGTGCAGAACGTCTACCACAACGCCGAGATCCCCGACGAGATCATGGAGCAGCTGGGCTGATTGCCTGGTGTTGGCGACCCAGAAGGCAGCGCTCGGCGCTGCCTTTTTTGTGCTGCAAGGCATCGCGATGCTGAAGCCGTCCCCGCGAAAGGCCGGCATTGAACGGGCCCCGTAGGAGCGACTTCGGTCGCGGGCTGGCGGTGGCCCGCATTCGGCTGGGTGACGCCATCGGCGTCGGCCCGTATACTTCCGTGCTGGATAAATAGACAGTGATGGCGGTGGCATGACGCTGATCCTTGGAATCGACCCGGGCTCGCGGATTACCGGCTTTGGTGTGGTGCGCGATACCGGGCGGGGCTGCGAGTACATCGCCTCCGGCTGCATCCGCACCGGCAGCGGGTCGCTGCCGGAACGCCTGCAGACGGTCTATCGCGGCGTGAGCGAGGTGATTCGCCAGTACGGGCCGATCACCATGGGTATCGAGCAGGTATTCATGGCGCGCAACGCCGATTCGGCGCTCAAGCTCGGTCAGGCGCGCGGCGCGGCGATCGTCGCTGGGGCCGAGTCGGGCCTGGAGATTGCCGAGTACACCGCCACCCAGGTCAAACAGGCCATCGCCGGCACCGGCGGTGCCGACAAGCAGCAGGTGCAGATGATGGTCATGCACCTGCTCAAGCTGCTGCAAAAGCCTCAGATTGATGCTTCCGATGCCCTGGCCATTGCGCTCTGCCATGCCCACCATCGGCAAAGCCTGATTCCCCACGGCCTGACCCAGGCCAAGCGACGCAGTGGCCGGCTGCGTCTGTGAGGTGTGTGCGCGACGTTGCTGGCCCCAATTGATGTGAGAGGAATGGACGCGTGATTGGTCGATTGCATGGCACCCTGGCGGACAAGCAGCCGCCTTTTTTGCTGCTGGATGTGAATGGCGTCGGTTACGAGCTGGAAGTGCCGATGACGACCCTTTATCGTTTGCCCCCGGTTGGCGATTCCTTGACGCTTTACACCCATCTGGTGGTCAGAGAGGACGCGCAGCTGCTCTATGGCTTTGCGGAAAAGCGCGAGCGAGAGCTGTTCCGCGAGCTGATCCGGCTGAATGGCGTGGGTCCCAAGCTGGCGCTGGCGCTGATGTCCGGAATGGAGGTGGATGAGTTGGTACGTTGCGTGCAGGCGCAGGACACCTCCACCCTGGTGAAGATTCCCGGCGTGGGCAAGAAAACCGCCGAGCGCCTGCTGGTGGAGCTGAAGGATCGCTTCAAGGCCTGGGAAGCGATTCCAGGCATCGCGCCGCTGACGTTGGAACCTTCCACTCAGGCAGTGGTCTCATCGGCCGAAAATGACGCCGTGAGCGCGTTGATCGCCCTGGGCTTCAAGCCCCAGGAGGCCAGCCGGGCTGTCGCCGCGGTGCAGGAGAACGGTTTGAGTAGTGAAGAATTGATTCGGCGCGCGCTGAAGGGAATGGGTTAAGTGATCGAAGCCGATCGATTGGTGACCGCCTCCGCCCGGGATCGCGACGAGCAACTGGACCGCGCCATGCGTCCGGCCCGGTTGGCCGACTACATCGGCCAGCCGCTGGTGCGCGAGCAGATGCAGCTGTTCATCCAGGCCGCACGCGGTCGCGCCGAAGCCCTGGATCACACGCTGATCTTCGGACCACCCGGGCTGGGCAAGACCACCCTGGCGAACATCATCGCCCAGGAAATGGGGGTCTCCCTGAAAAGCACGTCCGGTCCGGTGCTGGAGCGTCCCGGCGATCTCGCCGCGCTGCTGACCAATCTGGAGCCCGGGGATGTGCTGTTCGTCGATGAGATCCATCGCCTCTCGCCGGTGGTCGAGGAAGTGCTGTATCCGGCCATGGAGGACTTCCAGCTCGACATCATGATCGGCGAGGGCCCGGCCGCGCGTTCCATCAAGCTGGACCTGCCGCCCTTCACCCTGGTGGGTGCGACCACGCGGGCCGGCATGCTCACCAATCCACTGCGCGACCGCTTCGGCATCGTGCAGCGCCTGGAGTTCTATTCAGCCGAGGACCTCACCACCATCGTCAGCCGTTCGGCCGGCATTCTCGGTCTGCCGATCGAGCCGGAAGGGGCCTTCGAAGTGGCCCGCCGCGCGCGCGGTACGCCGCGTATTGCCAATCGCCTGCTGCGTCGCGTGCGCGATTTCGCCGAGGTGCGTGGCAAGGGCGAGATCACCCGCCAGGTGGCCGACCTGGCGCTGAACATGCTGGATGTCGACGAGCGCGGCTTCGATCACCAGGACCGCCGCCTGCTGCTGACCATGATGGAGAAGTTCGATGGCGGTCCGGTGGGCATCGACAGCCTGGCCGCAGCCATCGGCGAGGAGCGTCACACCATCGAGGATGTGCTGGAGCCCTTCCTGATCCAGCAGGGCTACATCATGCGCACGCCGCGCGGGCGCGTGGTCACCCGGCATGCCTACCTGCACTTTGGTCTGCAGTTGCCCGGGCGCCTGAGCAATCCGTCCGGCACCGATGACGCATGAAGCGGAACTTTTTCTGAAATGAGCACTCTTACGCAGCCGTTCGCGCTTCCCTGCCGGGTCTACTACGAAGACACCGACGCCGGTGGAATCGTCTACTACGTCAATTACCTGAAATTCATGGAGCGTGCGCGCACCGAGCGTCTGCGTCGCCTGGGTTTCGCCCAATCGCAACTGGCCGGCGATAACCTGCTGTTCGTGGTCCACTCGTGCGAAGCGCGCTATCACGCGCCGGCGCGGCTGGATGACGAGTTGAGCGTCTCGGCCGAGGTGGTCGAGTTGAACCGTGTCAGCCTGCGTTTTCGTCAACAGGTGCGCCGCGTCAACGATGGACAGCTGCTCTGCGAGGGCAGCGTCCTGGTGGCCTGCGTGCGTGCCGATACCCTGAAACCCCGGTCCATCCCCGAAGCGCTGCGTGACGCCTTCGTGGGGGGCCTGGCCAGTACCCGTCCAGGAGAGTAAGCGTGGAACCCAACGCCGTCGATCACATGTCCCTGTGGAGTCTGATCAGCAATGCCAGTCTGCTGGTGCAACTGGTGATGCTGATTCTTGTGGCTGCCTCGGTCATTTCCTGGGTGCTGATCTTCCAGCGCGGCAGCTTGCTGCGCGGCACCAAGCATGCCCTGGAGGAATTCGAGGAACGCTTCTGGTCCGGCATCGACCTGTCGAAGCTGTATCGCCAGTCCGGCAATGCCACCGATTCGCACAGTGGCGTGGAGCAGATCTTCCGCGCCGGTTTCCGCGAGTTTTCGCGACTGCGCCAGCAGCCGGGCGTCGGTCCGGATGCGGTGATGGACGGGGTCAGCCGGGCCATGCGGGTGGCGATCTCCCGCGAGGAAGAGAAGCTGGAGCAGGCGCTGCCGTTCCTGGCCACCGTCGGTTCCACCAGCCCCTACATCGGCCTGTTCGGCACCGTGTGGGGGATCATGAACTCCTTCCGTGGCCTGGCCCAGGTGCAGCAGGCCACACTGGCCACCGTGGCGCCGGGCATCGCGGAGGCGCTGATCGCCACCGCCATCGGCCTGTTCGCGGCGATTCCCGCCGTCATCGCCTACAACCGCTTTTCCGCCCGGGGCGAGCAGCTGATTGCCCGCTACTACACCTTCGCGGACGAGTTCCAGGCGATCCTGCACCGCAAGGTGCACACCTCCGAAGAATGAGGCGCGGCTGATGGCCAGAATTCGCAACAGACGCAAGCCGGTCGCCGAGATGAACGTGGTGCCCTACATCGACGTGATGCTGGTGCTGCTGGTCATCTTCATGGTGACTGCGCCGATGCTCAACCAGGGGGTCAAGGTCGACCTGCCCAAGGTGAGCACCGAGGTGCTGCCGCAGGACAACAATGCCCGCGTGCTGACGGTGTCCATCAAGGCTGACCGCACCTACTACTGGAACATGGGCGAAGAGGTGCAGACCGAGCAGACCCGCAACAGCGAGGCGGCGGTTTCCCTCGACAAGCTGGTGGGCGCCGTGCGCGGCATCCTGGCCGAGAACAGTCGCCAGGGGAAAAAGGTCCAGGTGTATGTGCGCGGCGACAAGGCAGTGGACTACGGCGCGGTGATGGCCGTGATGGGCGGCCTGCAGCAGGCCGGTGTCGGCAACGTCGGTCTGATTACCGAGGCCCCCTGATGCGTCCCGCGGAACAGGCGTCCTCTTCACCGTGGTTCTGGCCGGTCCTCGGCGCCGTGGGTCTGCACGCGGTGCTGTTCGGTCTGCTGTTCGTGAGCTTCGCCAGCACGCCTGACCTGCCACCGGCGCGCCCGGTGGTGCAGGCCACCCTGTATGAAATGAAATCCAAGAGCCAGGCCGAAAGCCAGACTCGCCAGAAGATTGCCGGCGAGGCCAAGAAGACCGCTGCCCGGGAATTCGAGATGGAGCAGCTACAGCAGCGCAAGGCCGAGGAGCAGCGCATCGCCGCCGCCAAGGCTGAGGAACAAAAGCGCGCCGAAGCGGCTCGAAAGGCCGAGGCCGAGAAAAAGGCCGCCGAGCAGAAGCGCCAGGCGGAGGTCGCCCGCAAGAAGGCTGAGGACGAGGCGAAGAAGAAGGCTGCCGAGGCGGAGGCCCGGAAAAAGGCCGAAGAGGAGAAGGCCCGCAAGGCCGCCGAGGCGCTGGCCAAGAAGAAGGCCGCCGAGGAAGAGGCTGCCCGCAAGGCGCAGGAAGAACTCCGCGCCCAGGCACTGGCTGAGCTGCTCAAGGAGGATACCGAACGTCAGGCCGCGCTGGCCGATGAGGTCAGCGAAGAGGCGATGGGCAACATCGACGATCTGCTGCGTCTGCGCGCGGCCCAGGGCTGGAGCCGTCCGCCCTCCGCTCGTCCCAACATGACGGTACGGCTGCGCGTGACCATGCTGCCCGACGGGACCATTACCGGCGTCAACGTAGCGAATTCCAGTGGCGATATCCCCTTCGACAACTCGGCGGTCGCCGCGGTGCGCAACATCGGGCGTGTCAGCGAGGTGCAGAGCCTCAAGCCCAAAGAGTTCGAGCGGTATCGCTCCTTTACCATGACCTTCACGCCAGAGGATCTCGCGCTGTGAATACTGTCTTTCGAATGCTCCTGCTCGGCTTGTGCTGCCTGGCCGGTGCAACGGTGGCACAGGAAGCCGACATTCGGGTCACCAGCGGCGTCGATCGGGCCATCCCGGTCGCCGTGGTGCCCTTTGGTTGGCAGGGCGCCACCGTGCTGCCCGAGGACCTCGCCTCCATCGTCGGCAACGACCTGCGCAATTCCGGCATTTTTGAACCCATTCCGCGGCAGAACATGATCAGCCTGCCGACCCAGGCGTCGGAGTTGATCTACCGCGACTGGCAGGCCCTGGGCGCCCAGTACGTGCTGCTGGGCAGCATGGACCTGAACGCCGGGCGCTACCAGGCGCAGTTCGCCCTGTTCAACGTGGCCACCCAGCAGCAGTTGCTGACCGGCACGGTAGGCGGCAGCGCTACCCAGCTGCGCGACATGGCCCACCATATCGCCGACCTGGTGTTCGAGAAGATCACCGGCACCAAGGGTGCTTTCTCCACCAAGCTGCTGTACGTGACGGCCGAGCGCCTGGGAACCCGCAATACCCGCTACACCCTGCAGCGCTCGGACTACGACGGCGCGCGGGCGGTGACCCTGCTGCAGTCGCGTGAGCCGATTCTTTCGCCACGCTTCTCGCCGGATGGCAAGCGCATCGCCTATGTGTCCTTCGAGCAGGGGCGCCGGCCACGCATCTTCATCCAGCATGTGGACACCGGGCAGCGTGAGCAGATCACCGCATTCGAAGGTCTGAACGGCGCCCCGGCGTTCTCGCCGGACGGCAGTCGGCTGGCGTTCGTGCTGTCCCGCGACGGCAACCCCGAAATCTATGTGATGGAACTGGCGAGCCGGCGGATGCAGCGGGTGACCAACCATTATGCGATCGATACCGAGCCGTTCTGGGGGCGGGACGGGCAGACCCTGTACTTCACCTCGGACCGCGCAGGCCGCCCGCAGATCTACCGCCAGCGTATTGGCGGCCCGGCGGCGGAGCGCATCACCTTTGTCGGCAACTACAACGCCGCGCCGAAACTGTCGGCGGACGAAAAGACCCTGGTGATGGTGCATCGCCAGGAGGGCTACACCAATTTCAAGGTGGCGGCACAGGACTTGCAGCGTGGGAATCTCCGCTTGTTGTCGGACACCACACTTGATGAGTCGCCCACTGTTTCGCCTAATGGCACGATGCTAATCTACGCCACTCGTCACCAGGGGCGTGAAGTGTTAATGCTCGTCTCCATCAACGGACGAGTCCGGATCGCGTTACCCACCGCACAAGGTGAAGTTCGCGAGCCTTCCTGGTCCCCCTACCTGAACTAGGCAGCGGGGGCGCCACAAGTGTTCCTATCATCCCTGACTGTTGGAGTTGTTATATGGAAATGCTGAAGTTCGGTAAGCTCTCCGCCCTGGCCCTGGCCCTGGCTGTTGCCGCTGGTTGTGCCTCTACCGGCGGCGATACCGCTGGCGAAACCACCTACGAAGCCGACACTGCAGGTACTGCACCGGCTCAGGTAGAGTCCACCGTCGACACCAGCGCAAGCGATGCCGAAGCTGCTCTGCGCGCCATCACCACCTTCTACTTCGAGTACGACAGCGCTGATCTGAAGCCCGAAGCCATGCGCGCCCTGGACGCCCATGCCAAGGTGCTGAAGGCTACTGGTGTTCGCGTGGTCCTGGAAGGTCATGCCGATGAGCGTGGCACCCGCGAATACAACATGGCCCTGGGCGAGCGCCGTGCCGGTTCCGTGCAGCGCTACCTGAGCATGCAGGGTGTTTCCCCGGCTCAGCTGGAGCTGGTTTCCTACGGCGAAGAGCGTCCGGTTGCCATGGGCAGCAGCGAAGAGTCCTGGGCGCAGAACCGTCGCGTAGAACTGCGTCAGAACTGATTGCGATGATCAAGTACCGCCAGATTCTGATCGCCTGGCTGGCCAGCCTGCCGCTGGTCGCCATGGCCCAGGTTCCGGTCAGCGAAGGCGGGGGGCGCCTGCGTCCCCTGCCTACGGTGAGTGGTTCCGGCGGTGCCCAGGTTGGGGGCGGGACGATGGTCCCGCCTTCGGCCCAGGGCGAACTCTTCATCCAGCTGCAGCAGATGCAGGAAGAACTGGCCCGCCTGCGTGGCATGGTCGAAGAGCAGCAGTACGAAATCCAGCGCCTGAAGCAGGAGTCGCTGGAGCGCTATCAGCAACTGGACAATCGCCTCAACGGGGCAGGGCCTGTGTCACAGGCGCCGGCACTCGCACCCTCGCCGGCACCCGCAGACAGCGAACCCGACGACCCTGCGAAGGAAAAGCTTTACTACGATGCCGCCTTCGATCTGATCAAGGCCAAGGATTTCGACAAGGCCAGCCAGGCGTTCGGCGCCTTCCTGCGCCGCTATCCCAACAGCCGCTACGCGGCCAATGCCCAGTACTGGCTGGGTGAGGTCAGCCTGGTGAAGGGCGATCTGCAGGCCGCCGGTCAGGCTTTCGCCCGCGTCACCCTGGATTATCCGAACCACAGCAAGGTGCCGGATGCGCTCTACAAGCTGGCGGATGTCGAGCGCCGTCTGGGACGCACCGACAAGGCCCGGGCCGCGCTGCAGCAGGTGATCGACAAGTACCCAGGCAGCTCCGCCGCCAAGCTGGCCGAGCGCGATCTGAAGAACCTGCGCTGACCCCCGAAAATCCCGCCGCCTGGCGGGATTTTTTCAGGCCATGACCCGGCTGCGCTGCAGGCGCTCACTGAAGCGGTCGGCCGGTTCCGGTTTGCCGAACAGGTAGCCTTGCAGGTAGTCACAGGCATGGTTGGCGAGGAACGCCTGCTGCAGGGGAGTTTCCACCCCTTCGGCGACCACCCGCAGGCCCAGGCTGTGGGCCAGGCCGATGACCGCCGAGGCGATCTTGGCATCGTTGGCGCCTTCCTGGATGTCATTCACGAAGCTGCGATCGATTTTCAGCGTGTGCACCTGGAACTGGCGCAGGTAGGCCAGTGACGAGTAGCCGGTGCCGAAGTCGTCGATGGCCAGGCTGACGCCCAGCGCGCAGAGCTCGCCGAGTATGACCAGGGTGCGCTCGATGTCGCGCATCAGGATGGTTTCGGTCAGCTCCAGTTCCAGCAACTGAGGTGGTAGGCGATATTCCTGCAGGGCGTCGCGTACCAACTGCACGATGTTCTGGTGGGCGAACTGCTGTCCGGACAGGTTGACTGCCACGCGCACCGGCTGACGGCCCGCATCCAGCCAACTGCGGACCTGCCGGCAGGCTTCACGGATCACCCATTCGCCGATTGGCACGATCAGGCCGGATTCCTCCGCGGCCGGCAGGAAGCGATCGGGTGTCAGCAGGCCTTCCTCGGCATGTCGCCAACGCAACAGTGCCTCGCAGCTGCGCAGCGTCCCGTCCCGTGCATCCACCTTGGGCTGATAGAACAGGCACAGTTCCTGGCGTTCCAGGGCGCCCCGTAGCTGGTGTTCAAGCAGCAGCTCGCCCAGGCGGGCGGTGTTCATGTCCGTCGAATAGAACTGGAAGCCGTTGCGGCCTTCGGACTTGGCCCGGTACATGGCGGCATCGGCGTTGCGCAGCAGCAGGGAGTCGGTGGTGCCGTCGCCGGGAAAGACGGCAATGCCGATGCTGCAGGTGACGCTGAGTTCATGGTTGCCCAGCATGCACGGCTGGGTGATCGCCGCCAGCAGCTTGCGCGCCACCAGGCCGGCGTCCTGGGCTTGCTGCAAGCCGGGCAGGATGGCCACGAACTCATCGCCGCCCAGGCGTGCCAGGGTGTCGGACTCGCGCAGCACATCCAGGCAGCGCCGGGTAATGGTGCGCAGCAGGTGGTCGCCGGCGTCGTGGCCCAGGGTGTCGTTGATCCACTTGAAGCGGTCCAGGTCCATGAACAGGATGCCCACCTGGCTGCCCTTGCGCCGGGCTTCACGGATCGCCTGCCCCAGCCGGTCCTGGAGCAGCAGCCGGTTGGGCAGGCCGGTCAGGGCATCGTGGTGGGCCAGGTGATGAATACGCGCCTCGGCCTCCTTGCGTTCGGTGACGTCGGAGAAAATGCCGATGTAGTGGGTCGTCTCGCCTTCGCTGTCGCGCACTGCGGCGATGGAGAGCCACTCGGGATAGATGTCGCCGCTACGGCGGCGGTTCCAGATCTCGCCTTGCCACTGGCCGCGCTCCTTCAGGGCGGACCACATCTTCTGGTAGTAGTGCTCATCCTGCCGTCCGGACGAGAGGACCGCCGGCGTGGCGCCGGCGATCTGCTCCAGCGGATAGCCAGTGATCTCGGTGAAGGCCGGGTTGACCGCGATGATCTGAGCGCTGGCGTCGGTAATGACCATGCCCTCCCGGGCGTTGGTGAACACCGTGGCGTAGCGCTTGAGTTCGGCCTGGGCCTGGTGCAGCGCTTCCAGGCGCTCGTGCAGTTCGCGATTGGCGTCCGCCAGTTGCGCGGCCAGGCGCCGCCGGCGCGCCACGGCCATCACCAGATAGATACCCAGCCCCAGCGCGACCACGAATAGCAGCACCCGATAACGCCGGGCTTTCTGCAACGCCTGGTTATAGGCCTGGGCGTAGCTCTGGCTCAGGGTGTCGCCCAGGGCATGGGTCGGCAGTTCAAGGATGTCGTGGGTGATGGCATCCAGCGTGGGCTTGTGGGTCAGGATCAGAGCGGCATGGCTGAGCAGGATGCGCAGCGTCTCCGCCGTGGCGGGAGGTAGCCGTTCGGCCACCCCGGCCAGACGGTCATGCTCCTGGCGCAACCGCTCGCCACGCCCAGGGTCGTCACTGAGCAGAAAGGTCATCACCGAGCGGCCGAAGATGCCCACCTCGCGTGACAGCGCCGGCTGCAGCACGCCATCGCGGATCAGGCTGTCGGTGATCAGTGGGAAATAGCTCTGGGAATTGCGCAGGATTGCCGTCTCGCGCTTGAAACGGTCTACCGCGTCCGCCTTGTCGAGGCTCGCCTGGCGCAGTCGAGCGACCTGCTCCTCCAGCGGCTGGCGATCTCGCAGGGGCAGATAATCGGGCAGCTGCGTCAGTGTACGGGTGATGGCCAGGAGGTCCTTTACGCCCTGGCTGCTCCGGTCGAAATTGCGGTAGAGGTCGTAGCGGCTGGCCAGGACCGAAGCATTCAGCTCGGCGTCGAGCTGCTGCAGGCGCAGCAGCTGTCGCGAGTAGTCCTGGTGCTGCTCAATGGAAATGCTGTCGGCGCGTGAGAACAGCCAGGCCAGCGACAGGCCGATCAACAGCACCATGAGCAGGGCGCGGGCAACGCGTTGCCAGTCAGGGAGAGACAGGAAGGACATCTTCATGCAGATAGGCCGTGGTGGGCAGGGAGGGCGGCTCCCCGGTCAGGGTGTCGAGGAAGGCGATAATCAGTCGGGTCTCTTCGTGGGAGAGCCGCCGGCCTAGCTGGTAGCGGCCCATGATGCGTACGGCGTCCTCCAGGCGCGCCACCGAGCCATCGTGGAAATAAGGCCCGGTGACGGCGACATTGCGCAGGCTGGGAACCTTGAAGACGTGGCGGTCCTCGACGCGCCCCGTGATGCGCTCCCGACCGGTGTCGGCGGCATTGTCCGGATGGTCGGCGAAGTAGTCGGCGATGATGCCGAAGCGCTGGAACAGGTTGCCGCCCACGCCGACGCCCTGGTGGCAGCTGGCGCAGCCGAGCGATTTGAACAGCGCGTAGCCTTGCCGGGCTTCGGCGTCGATGGCGGCGGGATCGCCCCGCAGGTAGCGGTCGAACGGAGCCGGTGTGGGCAGCGTTTCCAGGTAGCTGACCAGGGCATCGCTGATGCTGTGCCGGTCGACCAGCCCGCCGTAGACGTGACCAAAGGCCTGCGCATAGTCGCCGTCGGCGCGTACCAGGGCCTCGATGCGGGACCAGCTGGAAGCCATTTCCTGCGGATCGAGCAGCGGGCCGATGACCTGCTCGGCCAGCGTGGCGGCGCGGCCATCCCAGTACTGGGCGAAGTTGAGCGAGGCGTTCAGCACGCTGGGCGCGTTGCGCTCGCTGAGTTGGCCGCCCACACCGATCGAACGCGCCCGGCCATCGGTGCCGTAGGGCAGCGGGTGACAGCTGGCGCAGCTGACCGAGCCGTCGCTGGACAGGCGGGCGTCGTGGTACAGGCGGGCTCCCAGTGCCACGCGCTCGGAGGCCGGTGCGCCCGCCGGGATGGGCAGCGGGGCGAGGGGCTCCAGGCTGCGCACCGACCGGTGGGTATGCTCGGAAGCGGGCGCGCTGGGTGGTTCGCTCCAGGTCAGCAGGATGAGCAGCGCGGCCAGGGCGATCAGCATGGGAAGCAGTAGCAGCTGGTACAGGCTTGATTTCATCGGCGCATCTTAGAAATTCGCCTGGGTGCGCCTGTTGAGGCCGGTCAAAGGAAACGCAGGTAAGCCATTCACCGTTTTTTTTCGGTCAGCATAAAAAAACCGTTGATTTCCTGAATTAAATCAGTATGATGCACAGCCATCGGGTCGTTAGCTCAGTTGGTAGAGCAGTTGACTCTTAATCAATTGGTCGTAGGTTCGAGCCCTACACGACCCACCAGTTGAAACGAGTAGAAGCCGGAAATCAGTTGAAAGATTGATTTCCGGCTTTTTCGTATGCGCTCGCCATGCCGCAGGCAGCCGCCGGTGGCTGGGTCGGGTGTATACTCGCCTTCCGCTTCAGTCGAGTTTGCAGGTCCTGCCGTCATGTCTCAGATCCCCGAGCGCATCCTGGTCCAAGCCCACCTCGCCGCCAAGCAGCCCAAGCCGCTGACGCCCGAGCAGGAGGCCAGCCTTCGCGCTGAAATCGCCGCCGAGCTGAAGAAGCAGGATGCCGTGCTGGTTGCCCACTACTACTGCGATCCCGTGCTGCAGGCACTGGCCGAGGAAACCGGTGGTTGCGTCGCCGATTCCCTGGAGATGGCCCGCTTCGGCAGTCAGCACCCGGCCAGCACCCTGCTGGTGGCCGGGGTGAAGTTCATGGGTGAGACCGCCAAGATCCTCAATCCGGAAAAGCGCGTGCTGATGCCCACCCTCGAGGCCACCTGTTCCCTCGACCTCGGTTGTCCGGTGGAGGAATTCGCCGCCTTCTGCGACCAGCATCCCGAGCGCACCGTGGTGGTGTATGCCAACACCTCGGCGGCGGTCAAGGCGCGTGCCGACTGGGTGGTGACCTCCAGCTGCGCGCTGGAGATCGTCGAGAGCCTGATGGACAACGGCGAGAAGCTGATCTGGGCACCCGACCAGCACCTGGGTCGCTACATCCAGCGTGAAACCGGCGCGGACATGCTGCTGTGGGATGGTGCCTGCATCGTTCACGAGGAGTTCAAGGCCAAGCAACTGGCCGACATGAAGGTCCTGTACCCCGAGGCGGCTGTGCTGGTGCACCCGGAATCCCCTGAAGCGGTCATCGAGCTGGCCGACGCGGTAGGCTCCACCAGCCAGCTGATCAAGGCGGCGCAGACCCTGCCCAATCCGACCTTCATCGTCGCCACCGACCGCGGCATCTTCTACAAGATGCAGCAGCTCTGCCCGGACAAGGAGTTCATCGAGGCGCCCACCGCCGGCAGCGGTGCCACCTGTCGCAGCTGCGCACACTGCCCGTGGATGGCCATGAACACCCTGGAGCGGACTCTGCATACCCTGCGCGAGGGCAGCAACGAGATCCTCGTGGACTCGGCACTGGTGCCGCGCGCCGTCAAGCCGCTCAAGCGCATGCTGGATTTCACCCAGGCCGCGCGCCTGCGCCTGGCTGGCAACGCCTGACGGAACTTTCCGCCTTTGCCGGCCTCAAAGCCCCGGTTTTTCAATCGGTTACCGGGGCTGTATCGGATGGACATGAATGCACTGCTGGCCGCGCTGGCTTCCTACAACGTCACCCTGGGGCCGCGCCGGCCCGATGGCGGTCGTGTCATCACCCTGCATGACGAAAAGGGAGAGCCACTGATCAGTCGGGTGGTCGGCCGTGCGCTGCTGGGTCACCCCGCCGGCCTGGCCGAAGTGCTGGACAGCGTGCGCCGCGACCTGCTGGTCGCCGGTGGCAGCACCGACGAAACGGTGCTCGCCGCATTGCGCGGCAGCGACCGGGTGCGTACCTACGCCTGATGCCGGCGGGCGCCCGGGTGGCGCTTCAGGTAGAATTGCCGCCTTTTCTCCGGACGAGCCCGCCATGGCCCTGCAAGCCACGCCCTACAAAGTCGAACTCAACCTCACCGATCTGGATCGCGGGATCTACGAGAACCTGCGCTTCACCGTCGCCCGCCACCCCTCGGAAACCGAGGAGCGCCTGGCGGTGCGGCTGATCGCCTATGCCCTGTGGTACGACCCGCAGCTGGCCTTCGGTCGTGGCCTGTCGGATGTCGATGAGCCGGCGCTCTGGGAGAAGAGCCTGGACGACCGGGTGCTGCACTGGATCGAGGTGGGTCAGCCGGATGCCGATCGCATGACCTGGTGCTCGCGCCGCGCCGAGCGCTTCAGTCTGGTGGCCTATGGCAGCCTGCGGGTCTGGCAGACCCGGGTGCTCGACAGCGTGCGCAACCTGAAGAACCTCAGCGTGGTGGCGGTCGACCAGCCCGCGCTGGAGAATCTGGCCCAAGACCTGCCGCGCTCGCTGAGCTGGAGCGTGATGATCAGCGATGGCGAACTGTTCGTCACCGATGAGCGTGGCCAGCACGAGATTCCCCTGGAGTGGCTGGCCGGCGAGCGCTGAAGCCCGCGCCCACCGCTTGGTGGATCAATAAAAGTGCGATCCACCCCACGACTGCCCTGCGATCCGAGTTGTCCATGCGTATCGAACCCCGCCCGTTGCCCGAATCCCTGCCCGATCTGGGCGACCTGCCGCCGCTGCTGACCCGCCTGTATGCCGCCCGTGGCGTGCGTAGCGCCGTCGAGTTGGAGAAGGGGCTGGCGCGGCTGATCCCCTACCAGCAACTGGCCGGCATCGACGCGGCGGTGGCGCTTTTGGTCGAGGCGCTGGAGCAGCGTCGGCGGGTGCTGATCGTCGGTGACTTCGATGCCGACGGTGCCACCGCCAGCTGTGTCGGTGTGCTGGGCCTGCGCATGCTTGGTGTGGCGCATGTCGACTACCTGGTGCCCAACCGTTTCGAGTACGGCTACGGCCTGACGCCGGAAATCGTCGCGGTGGCGCTGCAGCGACGGCCGGAGCTGTTGATCACCGTGGACAACGGCATCTCCAGCGTGGATGGCGTGGCGGCGGCCAAGGCGGCCGGGCTCAAGGTACTGGTCACCGATCACCACCTGCCGGGCCCCGAATTGCCCGCAGCCGATGCCATCGTCAACCCCAACCAGCCGGGCTGCGGCTTTCCCAGCAAGGCGATGGCCGGGGTCGGTGTGATCTTCTATGTGCTGCTGGCGCTGCGTGCGCGGCTGCGCGACATCGGCTGGTTCGCCCGCGCCGGCCTGGCTGAGCCAAACCTCGGCGAGCTGCTGGATCTGGTGGCGCTAGGCAGTGTTGCCGACGTGGTGCCGCTGGACGCCAACAACCGCATCCTCGTGCATCAGGGGCTGGCGCGCATCCGTGCCGGCCGGGCGCGGCCCGGCCTCAAGGCGATCCTCGAGGTAGCCGGCAAGCAGGCCGCACGCATCACCTCCACCGATCTCGGCTTCATCCTCGGCCCGCGCCTGAACGCCGCCGGCCGCCTGGACGACATGAGCCTGGGCATCGAATGCCTGCTCTGCGAGAACGAGGTCCTGGCCCGCGACATGGCAGTGCAGCTCGACCAGCTCAACCAGGATCGCAAGGCCATCGAGCAGGGCATGCAGCGCGAGGCGCTGGCCCAGTTGAAGGACCTGCCGGTCGAGCAACTGCCGTTCGGCCTGTGCCTGTTCGAGCCGGAATGGCACCAGGGTGTGATCGGCATCCTCGCCTCGCGTCTGAAGGAGCGCTACCACCGCCCGACCATCGCCTTTGCCGATGCCGGCGACGGCCTGCTCAAGGGATCGGCACGCTCGGTGCCGGGCTTCCATATCCGCGACGCGCTGGACGCTGTTGCGGCCCGTCACCCGGGGCTGATCAGCAAGTTCGGCGGGCACGCCATGGCCGCCGGCCTGTCGTTGCCGGTAGCGAACTTCGGCGCCTTCGCCGCCGCCTTCGATGCCGAGGTGCGCCGCCAGCTCAGCGACGAGGATCTCACTGGCCGGCTACTGTCCGACGGCCAGTTGGGCGCCGAGGAGTTCCACCTGGAGCTGGCCCGCGCCCTGCGCCACGCCGGGCCCTGGGGTCAGCATTTTCCCGAGCCGCTGTTCCATGGCATGTTCCAGCTGGTGCAGCAGCGCCTGGTAGGCGAGCGGCACCTGAAGCTGGTGGTGAAGACCGAATGTGGCAGCCGCACGCTGGATGGTATCGCCTTCAACATCGACCGCGAACAATGGCCCAACCCGACGGTGCGCTGGGTCGAGCTGGCCTACAAGCTGGACGTCAACGAGTACCGCGGGCAGGAAAGCGTCCAGCTGCTGGTCAGCCACCTGGCGCCGCGCTGACGGCCCTCGCCCCGCCGTATTGCGGTCAGCGCTTTCCCGGCCGCCACAGGCACGCGGTAGCGCACGTTCACACCTGGAAGCGCCCCACCAGCCGCGCCAGCTGGCCGGACAGCTCCGACAGGCCGCGGCTGGCCTGGGTGCTTTGCTCCGACATCTGCGTCGCCTGGTTGGACAGGGTACGGATCTCGTCGATGTTGCGCGCGATCTCCTCGGTCACGCTGCTCTGCTCCTCGCAGGCGGTGGCGATCTGCGCGGCCATGTCGTTGATGCGCTGGATCGCGCCGCGCGTGCCGTCGAGCACCTGCTCCACATCCGCCACGCGCTGCACGCTGTCGGTGGCCTTGCCGCCGCCGCTTTCCATGGCGCGCACCGCTTGCTGCACGCCGCTCTGCAGACGCTCGATGCGCGCCTGGATGTCCACCGTGGATTCCTGAGTGCGCGCCGCCAGGGCGCGTACCTCGTCGGCCACCACCGCGAAACCGCGACCCTGGTCGCCGGCGCGGGCTGCCTCGATGGCGGCGTTGAGGGCCAGCAGGTTGGTCTGTTCGGCAATCGTGCGAATCACCTCCAGCACTGCGCCAATGCTGGCGGTTTCCTCCTCCAGGGCCCTGATGGTCTTCGCGGCGTTGCCCACGTCGCTGGCCAGGGCGCGGATCACCGTGATGCTCGCGCCGACCACCTGCGCGCCATGGCGCGACTGCTCATCGGCTTCGCGCGCCGTGTCGGCGGCCTGCTGCGCGCTGCGCGCCACCTCGTGCACGGCAGCGCTCATCTCCGTGGCGGCGGTGCTGACCTGGTCGACTGCGGCGAACTCGTGGCTGATCAGCTCGTCGTTGCGCGCCGCCAGGCCCGCCTGGTCGCGGGCCGAGGTGGACACCGATCCGGCCAGGGAGCCGATCTCGGCGATCATCGGCTGCAGCTTGTCGAGGAACCGGTTGAAGGCGCGTCCGAGCTGACCCAGCTCGTCCCGGGAGCTGGCTTCCACGCGTCCACGCAGGTCGCCGTCACCATCTGCGATCTGCTCAAGCCGCTCCAGCAGGCGCTGCAGCGGCCGGGTAACCAGCATCGGAAAGGCGAAGGCGAGCAGCGCGCAGATCAGCAGGCCGATCATGACCAGCGTGCCCTGTTGCACCCGGTTGGCGATGCCCTGGTCAATAGCCGACTGGCCCAGGGCCTCGGCGGTGGCATCTTCCAGCTCACCGAGCTTATCGATGGCGTCGCGGGCCGCCTCGAACAGCTTCTCGCTTTCGCCGAAGCTCAGCGCGGTCGCGCCGGCCGGGTATTCACGGGTCATCGCCAGCACCCGTTCCGAAGTGGCCTTCCAGCGTTCGAAGCCCCGATTGAACTCTTCCACCAGGCGGCGCGCCTCGGGGGAGGGCTGCAGCGTCGCGTAGCGATTGACCCGTTCGTGGGCCTGGCTCAGATTCTCGCGGTGACTGTCACGCAGCGCCTGGGCATGCTCTTCGGTGAAGTCGCCGAGCAGGCTGCGTTCGGCGATGAACGCCTGGTACAGGTCGCGGTCGGCATTGAGCAGCAGGCTCACCGCCGGCAGCGAACGGTTGGTCAGTTGTGTGGAGGCCTGCACCAGATGTTCGATGCTGCGCATCGCGAGCAGGCCCATGAGCATCAGCAGCACGGCCAGGACAAGGATGGGGAGGGCGATTTTCCAGCGGAACTTGAGATCGGCGAACAGGCGAAGCATGGGGCACCTTCCCTTGCATTTCGTTGTTGTTGTAGTGGGTCGGAGGATCCACCGCCCGCGCACCCGGCGGCCGGGTTTTCCTTGCTGACCATACGGGTTATCGGCCAGCCGGGTGGTCGGCTTTATAGCGGGTCGACTGCTTCAGGCTGTCGCAGGAGGTCTTTACTGGTGGGTGAAAATCGTTCGGGAGATTCGTCATGTCGCTGCTTTTCCAGCCGCTGAACCTGCGTCAGCTGACCTTGCCCAACCGCATCGCGGTGTCGCCCATGTGCCAGTACTCGGCGGGCGAGGACGGTCTGGCCACCGACTGGCACCTGGTGCACCTGGGCAGTCGCGCCGTCGGCGGTGCCGGCCTGGTGATCTTCGAAGCCACCGCCGTGCTGCCCGAGGGCCGGATCAGTGCCCATGACCTGGGCATCTGGAGCGAGGCGCACGTGGAGCCGTTGCGGCGCATCACCGCGTTCATCGAGTCCCAGGGCGCCGTGGCCGGCATCCAGCTGGCGCATGCCGGACGCAAGGCCGGCACCTGGCAGCCCTGGCGTGGCAAACGCGGCAGCGTGCCGTTGAACGAGGGCGGCTGGGTGCCGGTCGGCCCGTCGCCGCTGGCCTTCGATCCCGAGCACGCGGTGCCCGCCGAGCTGGACGCCGAGGGCATCGCCGGGATCGTGCGCGCCTTCGTCGAGGCCGCCGAGCGGGCGCGGATCGCCGGTTTCAAAGTCGCCGAAGTGCATGCTGCACACGGCTACCTGCTGCACCAGTTCCTCTCGCCGCTCTCCAACCGCCGTGGGGATGACTACGGCGGCTCCTTCGAGAATCGCATCCGCCTGCTGCTGCAGGTGACCGAGGCGGTGCGTCAGGTCTGGCCGGCTGACCTGCCGCTGCTGGTGCGCCTTTCCGCCACCGACTGGGTGGAAGACGGCTGGAATCCGGACGAGACGGTGGAGCTGGCCTGCCGGCTCAAGGCACTGGGCGTGGATCTGATCGATGTGTCCTCGGGCGGTACCTCGGCCAACGCGGAAATCCCCATCGGCCCTGGCTATCAGACCCAGTTCGCCGAACGCATCCGCCGCGAGGCGGGGATCGCCACCGGCGCGGTGGGGCTGATCACCGAAGCGGTGCAGGCCGAGCACGTGCTGCGTACCGGCCAGGCCGACCTGATCCTGCTGGCCCGCGAGCTGCTGCGCGATCCCTACTGGCCGCTGCACGCCGCCGGCTACCTGGGCGATGCCTCGGTGCCGTGGCCGGCGCAGTACGTGCGGGCGGCGCATCGGGATACGCCGATCCGCTAGTTCCCTTCAGTGCCTGATCATGACGTGGCGGACCGCCGTGTAGTCCTCCAGGCCGTACATGGACAGATCCTTGCCATAGCCGGAGCGCTTCATGCCGCCGTGCGGCATCTCGCTGACCAGGGTGAAGTGGGTGTTCACCCAGGTGCAGCCGTACTGCAGGCGCGCCGCCAGGCGATGGGCGCGGCCGATGTCGCGGGTCCACACGGAGGAGGCCAGGCCGTAGCCGGAGTCGTTGGCAAAGGCCAGCGCCTGGGCCTCGTCTTCGAACGGCGTTACCGACACCACCGGGCCGAACACCTCGTGGCGGACGATCTCGTCCTCCTGGCGGGCGCCGGCCAGCACGGTCGGCAGGAAGAAGAAGCCGGCATCCCCCGGCGCCTTGCCGCCGGTCACCACCTCGACGTGGGGCAGGGCGCTGGCGCGCTCGACGAAGCCGGCGACCCGCTGGCGCTGGACCTCGCTGATCAGCGGCCCCAGTTCGGTGGCCGCATCGTCCTGCAGGCCGTGGCGCAGGCTGGCCACGGCCTCGCCCAGGCGTGCGACGAACTTCGCGTAGATGCCCTTTTGCGCATAGATGCGGCAGGCGGCAGTGCAGTCCTGGCCGGCGTTGTAGAAGCCGAAGGTGCGGATGCCCTCGACCACGGCCTCCAGGTCGGCATCGTCGAAGACGATCACCGGCGCCTTGCCGCCCAGTTCCATGTGCAGGCGCTTGACGCTGGCGGCGCTGCCGGCGATGAGGTTCGCGCCGGTGGCGATGGAGCCGGTCAGCGACAGCATGCGCACCTGGTCGTGGCCGGCCAGGGCCGAGCCCACGCTGGCGCCGCGCCCGAACAGGATGTTGGCCACGCCGGCGGGAAAGATCTCGGCGATCAGCTCGCCCAGGCGCAGCGCGGTCAGCGGCGTCTGCTCGGAGGGCTTGAGTACCACGCAGTTGCCGGCGGCCAGCGCCGGCGCCAGCTTCCAGGCCGCCATCATCAGCGGGTAGTTCCAGGGCGCGATGGAGGCGACCACGCCGATGGGATCGCGGCGGATCAGCGAGGTGTGCCCGGGCAGGTATTCGCCGGCGGCCGAACCCTGCAGGCAGCGGCTGGCGCCGGCGAAGAAGCGGAACACGTCGGAGATCGCCGGCAGCTCGTCGTTCAGGGCGGCGGTATAGGGCTTGCCGCAGTTCTGCGACTCCAGCCGGGCCAGCTCCTCGGCGTGGGTATCGATGGCGTCGGCCAGGGCCAGCAGGCAGGCGGCGCGGTCCTTGGGCGGGGTCTGCGACCAGCCCTCGAAGGCGGCGTCGGCCGCGCGCACCGCCGCATCGATCTGCTCCGGACCGGCTTCGGCTATCCGCAGCAGCTCGCTGCCCAGGGACGGATTGAGGACCGGCTGGGCCGGTCCCTGGCCAGCGACCAGCTCGCCGTTGATCAGCAGTTGGGTTTGCATCTTGGGCTCCCTAGATGAACGAGATGGGACGGTTGGGTGGCTCGGTGTCATTTGTCGCCGCCCGCTACCTCGTCACCGCCCCGGGTCAGGTAATAGGCGGCGAGGATCGGCAGCATGGTCACCAGCATCACCAGCAGGGCCACCACGTTGGTGATGGGCACATCGCGCGGGCGGGACAGTTGGTTGAGCAGCCACAGCGGCAGGGTGCGTTCGTGGCCGGCGGTGAAGGTGGTGACGATGATCTCGTCGAAGGACAGCGCGAAGGCCAGCATGCCGCCGGCCAGCAGCGCCGAACCCAGGTTGGGCAGGACGATGTAGCGGAACGTCTGCCAGCCATCGGCGCCCAGGTCCATGCTGGCCTCGATCAGGCTGTACTGGGTGCGGCGGAAGCGGGCGATGACGTTGTTGTAGACGATCACCACGCAGAAGGTGGCGTGGCCGATGACAATGGTCAGGATGCCCGGCTCGATGCCGAACCGCTTGAAGGCGGACAGCAGCGCCAGGCCGGTGACGATGCCGGGCAGCGCGATGGGCAGGATCAACAGCAGCGACACGCTTTCCTTGCCGAAGAAGTCGCGCCGCCACAGCGCCGCGGCCGCCAGGGTGCCGAGCAGCAGGGCGATCAGCGTGGCCAGGGCCGCCACCTGCAGCGAGAGGCTGATGGCCTGCAGCACATCGTGACGGGCGAAGGCCACGCCGAACCAGTGCAGGGTGAAGCCCTTGGGCGGAAAGCTGAAGCCGGCGGTCTCGGTGTTGAAGGCATACAGGCCGATGATCAGGATCGGGAAATGCAGGAACAGCAGGCCGCCCCAGGCGGCCAGCCGGAGCCCCAGGGACGGCCGCTCAGAGCGCATCGAACGCCCCCAGTCGCTTGACGACGGACAGGTAGAGCGCCACCAGCACGATGGGCACCAGGGTGAAGGCGGCGGCCATGGGCAGGTTGCCGATCGAGCCCTGCTGGGCATACACCATGTTGCCGATGAAGAAGCCCGGCGGGCCGACCAGCAGCGGCACGATGAAATCCCCCAGGGTCAGGCAGAAGGTGAAGATCGACCCGGCGGCGATGCCGGGAATGGCCAGCGGCAGGATGACCAGGCGCAAGGTCTGCGCCGGGCGCGCGCCCAGGTCCGCCGAAGCCTGCAGCAGGGAGCGCGGCAGGCGTTCCAGCGCGGCCTGGATCGGCAGGATCATGAAGGGCAGCCAGATGTAGACGAACACCAGGAAGCGGCCCAGGTGCGAGGTGGACAGGGTGCTGCCGCCCACCCCGGGAATGGCCAGCAGCGACTCCAGCAAGAAGCGCAGGCCGAGCTGGTCGATAAACCACTGGGCCACGCCGCCCTGGGCCAGCAGCAGCGTCCAGGCGTAGGCCTTGACGATGTAGCTGGCCCACATCGGCAGCATCACCGCGATGTAGAAGAACGCCTTGGTGCGCCCCGAGGTGTGCAATGCCATGTAGAAGGCGATCGGAAAGGCCAGCAGGGCGCTGGCCACGGAAACCGCCACGGCCATGCTCAGGGTGCGCAGGATGATGTCGAAGTTGGCCGGCTGGAACAGCGCGCGCAGATTGTCCAGGGTCAGCGTGGGCGTGACCGTCATGCTGAAATCGTCGAAGGTGTAGAAGCTCTGCCAGAGCAGGCCCAGCAGCGAGCCCAGGTAGATGACGCCGAACCACAGCAGCGGCGGGATCAGCAGCAGTGACAGATACGGGGTCGGCTTGCGGTACAGCAGGTCGGCGAACCGGCGCACCGGGCCCGCCTGCTCCCGCGGTTGTGCAGTGACCGGGGTGGCCATCAGGGCGCCTCGCGCAGCGGCACCATGGCCGCTCGCGGCCAGCGGGCGCTGACCCGCTGGCCGG
>NZ_JBOY01000013.1:0-52096 GCF_000647775.1 Pseudomonas sp. RL
AGGTAGACCTTCTGGACCTTGGCGTCGGGACGCATCATGGATGGCGGGCTCCAAAGGAAAATGGGGAGCGCAGCATCCTGAACACGGCGGGTCATTGGTAGATGGGGTTTATGGAGCGCTTACGTTGGTGCGTGGTGTGTAGGGCTTGGTCCAGAGGTGGCGCAAGCCCAGCCGGCGAACCAGGCGACGGAAACGCTTGGAGCGGTAGCAGGTGCCGTTGTCGGTCATGATGCGCGTGAAGCGGACACCCAGGCCTCGGTAGTAGCGCAGCGCCTGAAGCAGCGCGCGACAGGCGCTTGCGCCTCGCTCATCCGGATGCAGGGAGCTGAACGCTATTCGGCTGGCATCGTCGATTGCCACATGGACGAACTCCCAACCGGCGCCGTCGGAGTTCTGCTGGCGATCACCCGTGATCCGGTGGCCGGGCTTGCGGAAGCGTCCCAGCTTCTTGATATCCAGATGCAGCAGATCGCCAGGCTGCGCGTATTCGTAGCGCACCACAGGAGATGCGGGCTCCAACTCGGCCAGGCGATGTATGCCGATCTTTCTGAGGCGCCGCGCCACGGTGCTGACGGCCAAACCCAGGTCGCTGGCGATCTGTCGATAGGTCTTGCGGACACGCCGTTGCTCGACGAGGCGCGCAACCAGAGTCTCTGAGGTGGCATGCGGGCAACGTTTTGGCCGTGACGAGCGATCGGCCAAGCCCGCTTCGCCTTCCTCCCGAAAACGCCTTAGCCACTTGTAGGCGGTCCGCACGCTGACACCTGCAGCCTGAGCGGCCTCCTCGACACGTAACCCCCGCTCGATACGCTGGACAAGAAGGGCTAGACCGCGAGGGGTAAGACGGGCATGTTTATGCAGGTTCATCCGGGGCTCCTGGAAGGCTGTGTGGGTCACACTTCCAGAATTCCGGGAATGCCCCGGATGAACAACCTACTGAGAGATCACAGCTAGGGTTCGATGAGAACCTGACCACCCTATGCGCGGAGAGTGCTGTTGGTTGTGTGGGAGCGGACTTGTCCGCGAGCGTTTTTGCGGTGCCCACCCAAGGCTCGTGAGTGAATTCGCTTCCACAGTTTGGGTTCTTGCGGCTATTCGGCGAGCATCCGCAGCGCCTGGTCCTCCGCATACCACAGGCGCAGCTCGCCGTTTTCCCCCATCTCCCAGCGCTTCACCTGGCCCAGTGCCTGGAGGAAGCGGTCTTCCTGTTCCATCAGGGCCGGGGCGCACGCCATACGCGTGGCGCCGGCGTGGTCGAAGCTCAGGTTCTGTCCATTGGTCTGGTAGCTGGCGAACCAGCGGTTGCAGCCGGCATGGCCGTATGCGCGGCCGTCGGCGCCGAGGGTCACGGTGAGATGGCTGCTGTCGATCAGCGGGCGTTCGCCGATCCATTCCACCTTGTAGGGGGTGTCGAGCGGCAGGCTGGGCGAAGTCGTGCTGGCGCAGCCTGTGAGGAGCAGGGCGGTGGCGAGGATGGGGACGAGTTTGTTCATGGTGGCCTCGTTGGATTGCGGATTGCCGGGGATTGTAATGCGTAGGGCGGACAACGTTGTTTTTGTCCGCCGGCCCGGGTTTCGGCGCGGCCCCTAGCGGCGGACAGGAAAAGCGTTGTCCGCCCTACAGGGTATTCCGCAACGGGTGCGTTGGGCTTACCGGCAGGCGGGGCAGAGGTGACCTTGGACTGCCTTGCTCCAGCCTAGTTCGGCGATGCGCGCTTCGGCGGCGGGCTGTTGGGCGGCCTTGCCGAGGCTGGCGTCGACGGCGAATTCAAAATCCAGCTGGGCGCCGCAGTTGTCGCAGTTCACCTTCCAGTTGTGGATGGCCAGCTCGCGGAACGCGGGGCCGCTGGCGGTCGCCAGCCACTGGCCGGGCGGGTTGATCAGGTGGCGGACCTTGTCGACGGTCAGGCGCATGGCCAGTTCGCGGCTGCCCTTGAGGGTGACCAGCAGCGTATCGCCCGCCTGGATCGAGCCGCCGTTGCCGGTGACCTGGTAACGGCCCGGCGCTAGGGCGCGGCATTCGGTGAGGGTATGGGCGGGGTTGAGCAGGTTGTAGCGGAAGTCGTGTTCGGCCATGGCGGGTGATCTCGAATGGGGCGGCAATGGTAGCAAACCCACGGTATGCACGTTCCCCGTAGAGGGGTTAACCAAGGATTGGTTGGGGCGGGGTGGCCCTGACGCGGGTAGGGTGGACAACGCATTTTTTGTCCACCATCGCGCCGGGTACGGCGCGCCTTGCGGCGCGTTGGTGGATCGGTGGAGCGCGATCCACCCTACGGTGCAGGAAAGCGCCTACACCGCAAACGACAAGGCCCGCTTTCGCGGGCCTTGTCGTTTTACCGGGAAGCTATCAGCGCTCCAGGTACTGCAGCTTGTCCTTCACGCCGTCCCATTCCTCGGCGTCGGCCAGCGGTTCCTTGCGCTCGGTGATGTTCGGCCAGACTTCCGCCAGGTCGGCGTTGAGCTCGATGAACTCCTGCTGGTCCTCGGGCACCTCGTCTTCGGAGAAGATCGCCTGGGCCGGGCATTCGGGTTCGCACAGGGCGCAGTCGATGCACTCGTCCGGGTGAATGACCAGGAAGTTCGGGCCTTCGTAGAAGCAGTCCACCGGGCAGACTTCCACGCAGTCGGTGTATTTGCACTTGATGCAGTTGTCGGTGACGACGAAGGTCATGGCCTATCTCTCTCCTCAGGCGACGGCTGGGTCTGGTCTTTGCCAGGCTCCCGCTCGAAACAGGGACCGCCGCGGCTCAGGCAACCGGGCAAGCTCCGATATCAAAAACGCGCGGATTCTAACAGCTCCCGCGCGGGTCGGTTATATCCGACTCTTCCACGCATATAACAATTCGAGCGCCTGACGCGGGGTCAGATTATCCGGGTGGAGCCGCGCCAGCTCGTCGATCACGGGGTGTGGCAGGCTGGCAAACAGGTCGTTCTGCACGGGTGCGACGGATTGTCCCTGGGGCGCTTTCGGAGCCTCGTGGGGCAGGCTGGTGACTTCCAGGCGCGCCAGGTGCTCGCGGGCGCGCTGGATCACGGGTGACGGCACGCCGGCCAGTTGCGCCACGGCCAGGCCGTAGCTCTGGCTGGCCGGGCCGGGCAGTACGTGGTGCAGGAAGACGATGCGCTCGTTGTGTTCGGTGGCGTTCAGGTGCACGTTGGCCACCACCGGCTCGCTTTCCGGTAGCACGGTAAGCTCGAAGTAGTGGGTGGCGAACAGCGTCCAGGCGCGCAGCTTGGCCAAATGCTCGGCGGCCGCCCAGGCCAGCGACAGGCCGTCGAAGGTGCTGGTGCCGCGGCCCACTTCGTCCATTAGCACCAGGCTGCGGTCGGTGGCGTTGTGCAGGATGTTGGCGGTTTCGCTCATTTCCACCATGAAGGTGGAGCGCCCGCCGGCCAGGTCGTCGCTGGAGCCAATGCGGGTGAAGATGCGGTCCACCAGGGACAGTTCGCAGGCCTTGGCCGGTACGAAGCTGCCGACGTGGGCGAGCAGCACGATCAGCGCGGTCTGGCGCATGTAGGTGGACTTACCGCCCATGTTCGGGCCGGTGATGACCAGCATGCGCGTGGCGTCGTCGAGGGTCAGGTCGTTGGCTACGAAGGGCGTGGTCAGCACCTGCTCGACCACCGGGTGGCGGCCCTGCTCGATCTTCAGGCAGGGCTCCTCGACGAAGCGCGGACGGTTGAGATCGAGGGTCAGCGCGCGCTCGGCCAGGTTGCTCAGCACGTCCAGCTCGGCCAGCGCGGCGGCGGTTTCCTGCAGTGGCGCCAGCTCGCCGATGAGCCGCTCCAGCAGTTCTTCGTAGAGCAGCTTCTCGCGGGCCAGGGCGCGGCTCTTGGCCGACAGCGCCTTGTCCTCGAAGGCCTTCAGCTCCGGGGTGATGAAGCGCTCGGCGCCCTTGAGGGTCTGGCGGCGCTGGTAGTCGGCCGGCGCCTGCTCGGCCTGCACGCGCGGCAGCTCGATGTAGTAGCCGTGGATGCGGTTGTAGCCGACCTTGAGGTTGGGCAGGCCAGTGCGCGCCTTTTCGCGGGCTTCCAGGTCCATAAGGTACTGGCCGGCGTTCTCGGAGAGCGACAGCAGCTCATCCAGCTCGGCGTCGTAGCCGCGCGCCAGCACGCCGCCGTCGCGGATCACCGCCGGCGGGTTGTCGATGATGGCGCGTCGCAGCAGGTCGGCCAGCTCGGGGTAGGTGCGCACGTTGGTGGCCAGACTCTGCAGATGGGGCGCTTCCAGATCGCCCATGGCCTGTTGCAGGTCGGGCAGCGCGGCCAGTGCATCGCGCAGGCGCGCCAGGTCGCGCGGGCGGGCGTTGCGCAGGCCGATGCGGGCGAGGATGCGCTCCACGTCGCCGATGTCCTTAAGGCGCGGCTGCAGGGTTTCGAAGCGGTAGCGTTCCAGCAGGCAGGCGATGGCGTCCTGGCGGGCTTCCAGCACGGCGCGGTCGCGCAGCGGGCGGTTCAGCCAGCGGCCGAGCAGGCGGCTGCCCATGGCGGTCTGGCTGCGGTCCAGCACCGATTGCAGGGTGTTGTCGCGTCCACCGGCGAGGTTGGTGTCGATTTCCAGGTTGCGCCGACTGGCGCCGTCCAGCACCACGGTGTCGGCCAGGCGCTCGTGGCGCAGGCTGCGCAGGTGCGGCAGGGCGGTGCGCTGGGTTTCCTTGGCATAGGCGAGCAGGCAACCGGCGGCGCCGATGGCCAGGCTCAGGCCTTCGCAGCCAAAGCCCTTGAGGTCCTGGGTGCCGAATTGCTGGCAAAGGCTCTTGAAGGCGGAGTCGCGCTCGAAATCCCAGGGCGCGCGACGGCGGCTGCCGCGTCGCTTCTCGGCGGGCAGACCCTGGGGCCAGTCGTCGGGAATCAGCAGTTCGGCCGGATCGAGGCGTTCCAGCTCGGCGAGCAGCGCTTCCCAGCCTTTGATCTCCTGCACGGTGAAGCGGCCGCTGGTGATATCCAGTACGGCCAGGCCGAACAGGCGCTCGTCGCCGAGCAGCGCGGCCAGCAGGTTGTCGCGGCGCTCGTCGAGCAGCGCCTCGTCGCTCACCGTGCCGGGGGTGAGGATGCGCACCACTTGGCGCTCGACCGGGCCCTTGCTGGTGGCCGGGTCGCCGATCTGTTCGCAGATCACCACCGACTCGCCGAGCTTGACCAACTTGGCCAGGTAGCCCTCCGCCGAGTGGAAAGGAATGCCGGCCATCGGAATCGCCTGCCCGGCGGACTGACCGCGGGCGGTGAGGGTGATGTCCAGCAGCTTGGCGGCCTTCTTGGCGTCCTCGTAGAACAGCTCATAGAAATCGCCCATGCGATAGAACATCAGCTGGTCCGGGTACTGGCTCTTGAGCCGCCAGAACTGCTGCATCATCGGGGTGTGTGAGGAGAAATCGAGGGTGTCCTTGGGCATAAGAATCCGGGCGCTGGCTGGGGTGGTGCGAGCGCGGAAGGTTACCATCCGGCACCTGTTCCCGCACCCGGGCGCGCCCGCCGTTGGGGTTTGTGACTACGCCAATGTAGGGCGGACAACGTCGTTCTTGTCCGCCGATCCCAGCTCCGGCATAGCGCCCAGCGGCGGACAGGTGAAGCGTTGTCCGCCCTACCGTTGCCGCCCGGTCGGCGTAGGGCGGACATCGTTGTTTTTTGTCCGCCGATCCAAGCTCCGGCGGGGGCCGGTTTTATGTCCGTTTGCGGTGCTGAATTCCGCGCCCGGGTTGCGACCGCGCCACTTTCGGCCGGGATAAATCCGACCCCACTTGTCACACTCCTGGTGTAGGGTTTCGCCCTTCCGGGCATGGAGGACATCCGATGGACATTCTCACCCCGCTGGCCCAGCGCCTGGGCGACGTGCTGCTGGCGCAGCAGGCCCAGGCCACCACCGCCGAATCCTGCACGGGCGGGGGTATCGCCGAGGCCATTACCCGCATTCCCGGCAGCTCTGCCTGGTTCGAGTCGGGTTACGTCACCTATTCCAACACCCAGAAGATTGCCCAGTTGGGCGTGCCGGCGGAGCTGTTTGCCACCGTTGGCGCGGTCAGCCGCGAAGTGGTCGAGGCCATGGCGCGGGGTGCGCAGCAGCACAGCGGGGCGCGCTTCGCGGTGGCGGTCAGCGGCATCGCCGGACCGGACGGCGGCACGCCGGACAAGCCGGTCGGCACCGTCTGGCTGGCCTGGGCGGATGGCCCGCAGGTACATGCGCATCGCTTCCAGTTCGCCGGCGATCGTGCCGAAGTGCGCCGTCAGTCGGTTGAGGCGGCCTTGAATGGTCTGATCCGGCTGGCCGTCGGAGAAAATCCGTTCGAGGGGTAGGCGAGTGCGGAAGCCTATGCTCTAATACTGGCTACTTATACAGTTGTTTGGTGGCCGTCGGGCCCTGTCGAATTTAGCGAGGACTTCTCAATGGACGATAACAAGAAGCGCGCCCTGGCGGCGGCCCTGGGCCAGATCGAAAAGCAGTTTGGCAAGGGCGCGGTGATGCGCATGGGCGACCATGACCGCCAGGCCATTCCGGCCATTTCCACCGGTTCCCTGGGCCTGGATATCGCCCTGGGCATCGGTGGCCTGCCCAAGGGCCGTATCGTCGAGATCTACGGTCCGGAGTCCTCCGGTAAGACCACCCTGACCCTGTCGGTGATCGCCGAAGCCCAGAAGCAGGGCGCCACCTGCGCCTTCGTCGACGCCGAGCACGCGCTGGACCCCGACTACGCCGCCAAGCTGGGCGTCAACGTCGACGACCTGCTGGTCTCCCAGCCGGACACCGGCGAACAGGCCCTGGAAATCACCGACATGCTGGTGCGCTCCAACGCCGTGGACGTGATCATCGTCGACTCCGTGGCCGCGCTGGTGCCCAAGGCGGAAATCGAAGGCGAGATGGGTGATTCCCACGTCGGCCTGCAGGCCCGCCTGATGTCCCAGGCGCTGCGCAAGATCACCGGCAACATCAAGAACGCCAACTGCCTGGTGATCTTCATCAACCAGATCCGCATGAAGATCGGCGTGATGTTCGGCAACCCGGAAACCACCACCGGCGGTAACGCCCTGAAGTTCTACGCCTCGGTGCGCCTGGACATCCGCCGCATCGGCGCGGTGAAGGAAGGCGACGAGGTGGTCGGTAGTGAAACCCGCGTCAAGGTAGTCAAGAACAAGGTGGCGCCGCCGTTTCGCCAGGCCGAGTTCCAGATTCTCTACGGCAAGGGCATCTACCGCAACGGCGAGATCATCGACCTGGGCGTGCAACTGGGCCTGCTGGAGAAGTCCGGCGCCTGGTACAGCTACCAGGGCAGCAAGATCGGTCAGGGCAAGGCCAACGCCGCCAAGTACCTGGACGACAACCAGGAGGTGCGCAGCACCCTGGACAAGGCTATCCGCGAGAAGCTGCTGGTCAGCCCCGGCAACCTGAAGGCCAGCGCCGACAGCGAGGAAGACGTGGCCGAGCTGGACGATCTCTGATCGGTTGAGCCATGCCTGTCGTGCTGGATACGCCCGTCGCCGTGCGACGGGCCGCCATGGACCTGCTCGCGCAACGCGAGCACGGTCGCGTCGAGCTGGCGCGCAAGCTGCGCCGGCGCGGCGCCCCGCCTGAATTGATCGACAGCGCCCTCGACCGCCTGGCCGAAGAAGGGCTGCTCGACGAATCCCGTTACCTGGACAGCTTCATCGCGAGCCGCGCCCGCGCCGGTTACGGCCCCTTGCGCATTCGCGAGGAACTGGCCCAGCGCGGTTTGCCGCGCGAGGCGATTGAGCTAGCGCTCGGCGAATGCGGGGTGGACTGGGCCGAGCAGTTGAACGAGCTCTGGCAGCGGCGCTTCGGCGTGCGCCCGCAGGATCAGAAGGAACGCGCCCGCCAGGGACGGTTCCTGGCCTACCGGGGGTTTTCGATGGAGCAGATTTCGCGGCTGTTGCGCGGTTGAAACCGCGGCGCGCCTTGCGGCGCGTTGGTGGATCGATGGAGCGCGATTCACCCTACGGGTCTGTTTCGTAGGGTGGACAACGTTTTTCTTGTCCACCATTGGAGCGCCACTGCGCATATAAAGCTCGCGGACAAGTCCGCTCCCACGGAGAGCTGATCCGGTGGGTGCAGACCTGTCCTGCCTATGGCTTCACCACCCGCTCGTGTCCTTCCACCAAAGGCTGCGGTGCGCCCAGCTTGTCCCCATAGATCACCGCGTAGGTCAGCACGTTCTGCACGTACTGGCGGGTTTCGTCGAAGGGCAGGCTTTCCACCCAGACGTCGAATTCCAGCTCCCGGGACTCATTCAGCCACTGGCGCACCCGCTGCGGCCCGGCGTTGTAGGCCGCGGTGGCGAGAATGCGGTTGTGGCCGAACTGGCGGTGCACCTGACTGAGGTAGGCGGTACCCAGCTGGATGTTGAGGTCGGGATCGAGGATCTGCCGGGGGGACTGGAGGCGGATGCCGAAGCGCCGCGCCGTTTCCCGGGCGGTGGCCGGCATCACTTGCATCAGGCCGGTGGCGCCGGCATGGGAGCGGGCATCATCCATGAACCCGCTTTCCTGACGCGTGATTGCATAGACCCAGCTGGACTCCAGGCCTCGCTGCTGGGCCGTGCGCACCAGGGTGTTGCGGTGGGCCATCGGAAAGCGGATGTCCAGGTCGTCCCAGTGTTGCGCCAGGCTGATGGTGCGGATGGCCGGGAAGTGCCAGTCCATGTCATGGGCCAGTTTGGCCTGGGCGATCAGCTCGTCGCGGCTGAACAGGCGGCTGACGTGGTACCACTCGCGGCGCGCGTCGACGATCTGGCCGCGCTGGTAGAGTTCCAGGGCGCGTCGAATGCCGGCGCTGTTGCGCACCTGCTGCAGGACCTGTGGATCGATCTGCAGGGGCCGGTGCCCGATGCGGGGGGGCTGGCCGATGCGGTCGGCGGCCAGGAAACCGTAGAAATCCCGTTCGGTCGCCACCGGCCGGTACAGTTGCAGCGCTTTGGGCGTGTCGCCCTGGGACAGCTGCAGGCTGCGCGCGCGCCAGTAGCGCCAGCGGTTGCTCTGCGCCAGTTCGCCGTCGAGGCGGTTGGTGAGCTGGTGGGCTTCTTCCCAGCGTTCCAGGCGCAGCAGCAGGCGCACGCGCCATTCGGCGAGCGTCGCATCGCGCAGCTCCGGATCGTAGTCGGCCATCAGGCGCAGGGCGCGGCTATCGAAGCGTTTCGCCAGGCGTAGCCCCAGATCGCGGGCGATGGCCAGCTTCTCCTCGGTGGGGAAGGTGAGGTGAGGCGCGTACTGGTCGAGCAGTTCCAGAGCGCGCTCGGGGTCGCGACGCGCCAGGCGGCGCAGACCGAGGCCGACGATCTCCGCCATGCGCGCATCGTCGCGCAGGAAGCGCTGGCTCTGGCTCTGGCTCAGGCGCTCCGGTGTGCGGGCCACCTCGAGCAGCAGCTGGCCGTCGGCACGCAGTGTGGTGAGATTGCTGGCCAGATGGGTCGCCAGGCCGAGGTTGCCGGCCAGGGTGGCGAGGCGCAGGCGCTGCCAGCGAAGATCTTCGGTTAGCCCGCCCTGATTGCTCCACAGCCGGAACAGGCCATCGCACTCGTCCGGCTGGGATGTGCCTACCAGCCACAGGCGTTCCGCCTGGGCCTGGCCGGCTTCCCGCTGGCCGCTTTCCAGCAGGTAGCGACCGTACAGGCAATCCAGTTCGGTGAGCTCCAGGCGCGGGTCGTAATGGTCGAGGAACGGCTGCCAGTCGCGCCGCTGGGCCAGCAGGCGCAGCCAGCGCAGCTTCAGGCGGGATGCCTGGGGCAGGTCGCCATGTTCGGTGAAGAATTTGTCCAGCTCGCGGTTGCTGGCGCTGCCCAGGCGGCGGTTGATTGCCTCGTAGGCGAGGTAGGGTTCCAGGGGATAGCTGCGCAGCGCGGCCGCATGCCGGCGATACGGGCCTTCGTCGCCTTTCTTCAGGGCCGCGTAAGCCTCGTCGTACCAGCGGCGCTGCTGGTCGAGGCTGGCAGCCTGGCTGGTCAGGGCCAACAGGGTGGCCGCAAGGCTGGCAATCAGGAGAAAAGATCGGCGCATGGTACTTCCAGAATCGCGAAGGCGGAGCTTATCCGAACTGGAGTATGGATGATTGACGCCGGTCGGCAGGGGAAGTGCTTCCGACAGGCTGTGTGTCTCACATTCCCCAGGGCAGCCCGTGGGAGCCAATTCATTCGCGAGCTCTTCTGGCATGCCTGCATGGATGAGTCCGCCGGGCGGGCTCCTGTTAGAATGCCGGCCCAGTTTTCGGAGGCGCCCATGACCCTGCTCAAATTCACCGATGTTTCCCTCGCCTACGGCGCCATGCCGCTGCTGGACGGTGTGTCCTGGCAGATCGCCAAAGGGGAGCGGGTATGCGTCATCGGCCGCAACGGTACGGGGAAATCCAGCCTTCTGCAGCTGGCCAAGGATGCCCAGGCGCCGGATGACGGTGAAATCTGGCGGGCGCCGGGGCTGAAGATCGGCGAGCTGCCCCAGGAATTGCCGCGCGCCGACGAACGCAGCGTGTTCGACGTGGTGGCGGAGGGCCTGGCCGGCGTCGGCGAGCTGCTGGCGCGCTATCACCACCTGAGCCAGCACATCCAGGGCGATGCCGATCTGACCGAACTGATGCACGTGCAGCAGGAACTGGAGGCCAAGGATGGCTGGCGTCTGCAGCAACTGGTGGACAGTACCCTGAGCCGTCTCAATCTGCCGGCCGACAAGACCCTGGCCGAGCTCTCCGGTGGCTGGCGCCGCCGCGTGCTGCTGGCCCAGGCGCTGGTGGCCGAGCCGGATCTGCTGCTGCTCGACGAGCCGACCAACCACCTGGACATCGGTGCCATTGCCTGGCTGGAAGAAGCGTTGCTGGGCTTCAATGGCGCCGTCCTGTTCATCACCCACGACCGGGCCTTCCTGCAAAGCCTGGCGACGCGCATCCTCGAACTGGATCGTGGCCACCTGATCGACTGGAACGGCGACTATGCCAGCTTCCTGGTGCACAAGGAGCAACAGCTGGCCGCCGAGGAAAGCGCCAACGCGCTGTTCGACAAGCGCCTGGCCCAGGAGGAGGTGTGGATCCGCCAGGGCATCAAGGCCCGGCGCACCCGCAACGAGGGCCGCGTGCGCGCGCTGAAGGCCATGCGTGCCGAGCGTGCCGAGCGCCGCGAGCGCCAGGGCAAGGCCAGCCTGCAGCTGGAGACGGCGGAGAAGTCCGGCAAGCAGGTGATCGTCGCCGAGCATGTCAGCTTCGCCCATCCTGGCGGCAAGCCGCTGGTCAAGGATTTCTCTCTGGTGCTGCAGCGCGGCGACCGCATCGGCCTGCTTGGCGCCAACGGCACGGGCAAGACCACGCTGCTCAAGCTACTGCTCGGCGAGCTGCAGCCGCAGTCCGGCAGCATCGAGACCGGTACCAAGCTGGAAGTCGCCTACTTCGATCAGCTGCGCCTGCAGCTGGATCCGGAAAAGACTGTCATCGACAACCTGGCCGAGGGCCGCGACTTCATCACCATCGATGGGCAGAGCCGCCATGTGCTGAGCTACCTGGGCGACTTCCTGTTCAGCCCGCAGCGCGCGCGCACGCCGGTCAAGGCGCTGTCCGGCGGCGAGCGTGCCCGCTTGCTGCTGGCGAAGTTGTTCAGCAAGCCCGCCAACCTGCTGGTACTCGACGAACCCACCAACGACCTGGACGTGGAAACCCTGGAACTGCTCGAGGAAGTGCTGCTCGGCTTCCAGGGCACCGTGCTGATGGTCAGCCACGACCGGGCGTTCCTCGATAACGTGGTGACCAGCACCCTGGTGTTCGAGGGTGACGGCCGGGTGCGCGAGTACGTCGGCGGCTACCAGGACTGGCTGCGCCAGGGCGGATCGCCGCGCCTGCTCGGCGTCGAGGAAAAGGGCAAGGCGCCGAAGGCTGAAGAGCCGGCGCCTGCGCCAGTTGCGGCACCGGTCGCGGCACCGCGACGCAAGCTCAGTTACAAAGAGCAGCGCGAGCTGGAGGCGCTGCCCGGACAGATCGAAGCGCTGGAAGAGGAACAGGCGGCCCTGCAGCGGGAAACCGCTTCGCCGTCCTTCTATCAGCGACCGGCCGAGGAAACCCGTGCGGCCCTGGCTCGCCTGGAAAGCCTGCAGCACGAGCTGGATGCCCTGCTCGAGAGGTGGGCCGAATTGGACGACTGACCAGGAGCCTTGAATGGCGATCGAGTACCGGATAACCCTCGACGACGAACACACGTTCAGCTACCAGATCGAACTCGATCGCGACCCGCGACCCGCGGCGGACAAATTGCCCGCCTGGACGCGGCTGGATTACCAGCAATGCGGCAACTGTCCGCTGAGCAAGGCCGAGCACGTGCATTGTCCGGCGGCGGTCGATCTGCACCGAGTCATTGAGGATTTCCAGGGATTGCCCGCCGTGACCCGGGCCTTCGTTTGGGTGCGCACCCCGGAGCGCGAATACAGCAAGCAGGTGGGGCTGGAAGAAGGTCTGCGCTCGCTGCTTGGCGTGATCATGGCGACCAGCGCCTGCCCGGTGCTGGCGCGCCTGCGACCCATGGCCCAGCAGCACCTGCCGTTCGCCAGCAACCGCGAATTCATCCTGCGCGCCGTGGCCCTGTACCTGGCGCGCCAGTACTTCAACAGCCGTGAAGGTCGCCGCCCCGACTGGGAACTGCGCGGCCTGGTGAAGGCGTTCCAGCAGCTGCAACTGGTCAACCAGGCCTTCTGGCAACGGATTCACGCCACTTGTGAGGGCGACTCCAACCTCAAGGCATTCCTGACCTTCTTCTCCATGGCCAACAGCATGACGGTGTCGCTGGAAACCCAGCTGCACAAGATCCGGCCGCTGGTGATGAGTGCCGGGGAGGGTGGGGAGTAAAGCGCGGACCTGTAGGAGCGACTTCAGTCGCGAGCTTTTGGGTGCGACTGCACCCAGGCATCGTTGCTACAGCCGCTCCCACACAAGACCTTCCCCTATTCCTCTTTCTTCAGGCGCACCGCCAGCACATCGCACGGCGCGCCGTGCAGCAGGTCGTTGGCGGTGGAGCCGAGCAGCAGGGCCAGGCCGTGGCGGCCGTGGCTGCCGACCACGATCAGGTCGCAGCCCTGCTCGATGGCCAGGCGGTGAATTTCCTGGCGCGGCTGGCCGTACGCGAGGTGGCGCTGGTCCGCCGGCAGCATGTCGCCGTAGCGTCCGGTGAAGGTATCCAGGCGTTCGCGCGCCTGGTCGAACTGCTGCTGCTGCAGCATCGACAGGTCCATCGGTACGTCTCCGCCGAAGGCCATGGCCATGGGCTCGACGATGTGCACGATCGACAGCCGGGCATTGTGGCTGCGTGCCAGGGTGGCGGCGCGTTCCACCACCGGATGGCATTCCTCTGCCAAGTCGATGGCGACCAGTATGTGCTGGTACTGCATGATCATTTCCTCCTGGAATGCCGGGTCATTCACCATTGCGGCAAGTATGGCTCCGGCCGGGGTTTCATGATGATTTCTCGAACGGGTTGCTAACGTTCACCACAAAGCGGGCTGAATGCTAGCAGAATGCGATTGGCCGGTGCGGTATGCGGGAATGCGCAGAGCGCCAATTGACAAGCCGGGCCTTTTGCAGGAAGGTTGGCACACCCGAATCAAACGATCGTATGAATTGAGCGTTTGCCTTGCACTGCTCTATTACGCACGACTCCATGCATCGACGGGTGTGCCGGTAAACACGCCGCGACAGGCACTGACCTGTGGTATCCGGCGATCGATGTATAACAGTTCAGCTTCCATACCTGGAGATCAGTTGATGATTTACGAAGGTAAAGCCATCACGGTTAAGGCTCTTGAGGGCGGCATCGTCGAATTGAATTTCGACCTCAAGGGTGAGTCCGTCAACAAGTTCAACCGCCTCACCCTGAACGAGCTCCGTCAGGCCGTCGATAGCATCAAGGCCGACGCCTCCGTCAAGGGCGTGATCGTGACCAGCGGCAAGGACGTGTTCATCGTCGGCGCCGACATCACCGAATTCGTCGACAACTTCAAGCTGCCCGAGGCTGAACTGGTCGCCGGCAACCTCGAAGCCAACAAGATCTTCAACGATTTCGAAGACCTGGCTGTTCCCACCGTGGTTGCCATCAATGGCATCGCCCTGGGCGGCGGTCTGGAAATGTGCCTGGCCGCGGATTACCGCGTAATGGCCGAAAGCGCCAAGATCGGTCTGCCGGAAGTGAAGCTGGGCATCTACCCGGGCTTCGGCGGCACCGTGCGTCTGCCGCGTCTGATCGGTACCGACAACGCCATCGAGTGGATTGCCGGCGGCGCCGAGAACAAGGCCGATGCCGCCCTCAAGGTGCGCGCCGTCGATGCCGTGGTTGCCGACGACAAGCTGCGTGATGCCGCCCTGGATCTGGTCAAGCGCGCCATCGCTGGCGAGCTGGACTACAAGGCCAAGCGCCAGCCCAAGCTGGAAAAGCTCAAGCTCAACGCCATCGAGCAGATGATGAGCTTCGAGACCGCCAAGGGCTTCGTGGCCGGCAAGGCGGGCCCGAACTATCCGGCTCCGGTGGAAGCCATCAAGACCATCCAGAAGGCGGCCAACATGGGCCGCGACAAGGCGCTGGAAGTCGAAGCTGCCGGTTTTGCCAAGCTGGCCAAGACCTCGGTCGCCGAAAGCCTGATCGGTCTGTTCCTCAACGACCAGGAACTGAAGAAGAAAGCCAAGGGCTACGACAAGCAGGCCCGCGACGTACAGCTGGCCGCCGTGCTCGGCGCCGGCATCATGGGGGGCGGCATCGCCTACCAGTCGGCCGTCAAGGGCACCCCGATCCTGATGAAGGATATCCGCGAAGAGGGTATCCAGATGGGACTGAACGAGGCCTCCAAGCTGCTCGGCAACCGCGTCGAGAAGGGTCGCCTGACCGCCGCCAAGATGGCCGAGGCGCTGAACGCCATCCGTCCGACCATGTCCTACGGCGATTTCAAGAACGTCGACATCGTGGTCGAAGCCGTGGTCGAGAACCCGAAGGTCAAGCAGATCGTGCTGGCCGAAGTGGAAGACCAGGTGAAGGAAGATGCCGTGCTGGCCTCCAACACCTCGACCATCTCCATCAACCTGCTGGCCAAGGCGCTCAAGCGCCCGGAAAACTTCGTCGGCATGCACTTCTTCAACCCGGTGCACATGATGCCGCTGGTGGAAGTGATCCGTGGCGAGAAGTCCAGCGAGACCGCCATCGCCACCACCGTGGCCTATGCCAAGAAGATGGGCAAGAACCCGATCGTGGTCAACGACTGCCCCGGCTTCCTGGTCAACCGCGTGCTGTTCCCCTACTTCGGCGGCTTCGCCAAGCTGGTCAGCGCCGGTGTGGACTTCGTGCGCATCGACAAGATCATGGAGAAGTTCGGCTGGCCCATGGGCCCGGCCTACCTGATGGACGTGGTCGGCATCGACACCGCCCACCATGCCCGTGACGTGATGGCCGAGGGCTTCCCGGATCGCATGAAGGAAGAGCGCAAGACCGCCGTCGACGCGCTGTACGAGGCCAACCGCCTGGGCCAGAAGAACGGCAAGGGCTTCTACGCCTACGAGACCGACAAGCGCGGCAAGCCGAAGAAGGTGGTCGATGCCTCCGTCCAGGACGTGCTGGCCCCGATCGTCTACGAGCAGCGCGAAGTCACCGACGAGGACATCATCAACTTCATGATGATCCCGCTGTGCCTGGAAACCGTCCGTTGCCTGGAAGACGGCATCGTCGAAACCGCCGCCGAAGCCGACATGGGCTTGATCTACGGCATCGGCTTCCCGCCCTTCCGCGGGGGTGCGCTGCGCTACATCGATTCCATCGGTGTGGCCGAGTTCGTGGCCCTGGCCGACAAGTACGCCGACCTGGGCGCGCTGTACACCCCGACCGCCAAGCTTCGTGAAATGGCCGCCAAGGGCCAGAAGTTCTTCGGTTAATGCGGACAGAACAGAGCGAGATATAGAGAAATGAGTCTGAATCCGAGAGACGCCGTCATTGTCGACTTCGGCCGCACCCCGATGGGCCGTTCCAAGGGTGGCATGCACCGCAACACCCGCGCCGAGACCATGTCGGCGCACCTGATCAGCAAACTGCTGGAGCGCAACGACAAGATCAACCCGGCCGAGGTCGAGGACGTGATCTGGGGTTGCGTCAACCAGACCCTGGAGCAGGGCTGGAACATCGCCCGCATGGCGTCGCTGATGACCCAGATCCCGCACACCAGCGCCGGCCAGACCGTCAGCCGCCTGTGCGGTTCCTCCATGAGCGCCCTGCACACCGCCGTGCAGGCGATCCAGACCGGCAACGGCGACGTGTTCGTGGTCGGCGGGGTGGAGCATATGGGCCACGTCAGCATGATGCATGGCGTGGACCCGAACCCGCAGCTGTCCCTGTACGCCGCCAAGGCCTCGGGCATGATGGGCCTGACCGCCGAAATGCTGGGCAAGATGCACGGCATCAGCCGTGAGGCCCAGGACCAGTTCGGCGTGCGCTCTCACCAGCGCGCCTGGGCCGCCACCCAGGAAGGCAAGTTCAAGGACGAGATCATCCCGATGGAAGGTTACGACGAGAACGGCTTCCTGAAGGTGTTCGACTTCGACGAGACCATCCGTCCGGAAACCACCTACGAAGGCCTGGCTTCGCTGAAGCCGGCATTCAACCCGAAGGGTGGCACCGTGACCGCCGGTACCTCCTCGCAGATCACTGACGGCGCGTCCTGCATGATCGTGATGAGCGCCCAGCGCGCCAAGGACCTGGGCATCCAGCCGATGGCCGTGGTGCGCGCCATGGCGGTAGCCGGTGTCGACCCGGCGATCATGGGCTACGGCCCGGTGCCGTCCACCCAGAAAGCGCTCAAGCGCGCTGGTCTGAGCATGGACGACATCGATCATGTCGAGCTGAACGAAGCCTTCGCAGCCCAGGCCCTGCCGGTGCTGAAGGACCTCAAGCTGCTGGACAAGATGGACCAGAAGGTCAACCTGAACGGCGGCGCCATCGCACTGGGTCACCCGTTCGGTTGCTCCGGTGCCCGTATCTCCGGCACCCTGCTGAACGTGATGAAGCAGAACGGTGGCACCCTCGGCGTCGCGACCATGTGTATCGGTCTCGGCCAGGGCATCACCACGGTCTTCGAACGCGTCTAAGCGAACGGGATCGAAAAGACCGGGGCCTCGTGCCCCGGTTTTCTTTTTTGGTTTGTCGGTGCAAAAAGCGGGTGTGGTTTTCAGCGCGGCTGCCGATACCTGCTGACGCAAATGCATCCTGTGTTATCGGAGTGGTATCGATGCGCATAACGACTGGCGTGTATCGCCACTACAAGGGGCATGAATATCGGGTATTCGGTGTGGCCCGCCATTCGGAGAACGAAGAGGAAATGGTGATTTACCAGGCGCTGTACGGCGAATACGGCCTGTGGATCCGGCCTCTGCGCATGTTCTGCGAAACGGTCGATCTGAATGGCGAGCGCTTGCCGCGCTTCGCGCTGGTGCGGGAAGAACCACCCTTGATCGGACTCAAGCCGGAGTTGGAGCCTTGACGCCGGCAGCTTGACCTTGGCGTGATCGCCACTATATATAGCGGTTCCGCGCAAGGCGGCCCCCTTCCTTTATTTATTTGTCAGGAATTCTCCAACCCATGGGTAAATCGCTGGTCATCGTGGAATCACCGGCCAAGGCCAAGACCATCAACAAGTATCTGGGTAGCCAGTACGTTGTGAAGTCGAGTATCGGCCACATCCGCGACCTGCCGACCAGCGGCTCGAGCGCCGCCAAGGAGCCGGCCAAGCGCGGCAAGGCCGCTGCCGAAGGCGCGACCCTCTCGCCCAAGGAGAAGGCCCGGCGCCAATTGTTCGCGCGCATGGGTGTCGATCCGGAGCACGGCTGGAAAGCCCAGTACGAAATCCTGCCCGGCAAGGAAAAGGTGGTCGAGGAGCTCAAGCGCCTGGCCAAGGACGCCGACACCATCTACCTCGCAACCGACTTGGACCGCGAGGGGGAGGCTATCGCCTGGCACCTGCGCGAATCCATCGGCGGCGATGACAGCCGCTACAAGCGCGTGGTGTTCAACGAAATCACCAAGAAGGCGATCCAGGAAGCCTTCGCCAGCCCCGGCGAGCTGGACCTGAACCGCGTCAATGCCCAGCAGGCACGCCGCTTCCTCGACCGCGTGGTCGGCTACATGGTCTCGCCCCTGCTGTGGGCCAAGATTGCCCGTGGCCTGTCCGCCGGTCGCGTGCAGTCGGTGGCGGTCAAGCTGGTGGTCGAGCGCGAGCGCGAAATCCGCGCCTTCGTCCCGGAAGAGTACTGGGAAGTCCATGCCGACCTCGGCACGGCGCGACAGGACAAGGTGCGTTTCGAAGTCGTGCGCGAACAGGGCGAGGCGTTCAAGCCGGTCAACGAGGCGCAGGCCATGGCCGCCCTGGAGCGCCTCAAGCGCTCGGCGTATCGCATCGCCAAGCGCGAGGACAAGCCAACCTCCAGCAAGCCCTCCGCGCCGTTCATTACCTCCACGCTGCAGCAGGCGGCCAGTAATCGCCTGGGCTTCGGTGTGAAGAAGACCATGATGATGGCTCAGCGCCTTTATGAAGCGGGCTACATCACCTACATGCGTACCGACTCGACCAACCTGTCGCAGGACGCCATCGCCATGGCGCGCGGTTTCATCGAGGCCGAGTACGGCTCGAAGTACCTGCCCGAAAAGCCGAACCTCTATTCCAGCAAGGAGGGCGCTCAGGAGGCGCACGAGGCGATTCGTCCTTCCGATGTCCAGTTGCGTCCGAATCAGCTGTCGGGCATGGAGCGCGACGCCGAGCGTCTCTATGAACTGATCTGGCGCCAGTTCGTGGCCTGCCAGATGCCGCCCGCCCAGTACCTGTCGACGACCGTCAGCGTGGCCGCCGGCGATTTCGAACTGCGCGCCAAGGGCCGCATCCTCAAGTTCGATGGCTATACCCGCGTGCTGCCGCAACAGAGCAAGCCGGGCGAAGACGATGTATTGCCGGATATGGCCGAGGGCGAAACGCTCGACCTGCTCAAGCTCGACCCCAGCCAGCACTTCACCAAGCCGCCGGCGCGCTTCTCGGAAGCCAGCCTGGTCAAGGAGCTGGAGAAGCGCGGCATCGGCCGGCCGTCCACCTATGCGGCGATTATTTCTACCATTCAGGAACGCGGCTACGTCACCGTGCACAACCGTCGCTTCCACGCCGAGAAGATGGGCGATGTGGTCACCGATCGCCTGTCGGAGAGCTTCGCCGATCTGATGGACTACGGCTTCACCGCTGGCATGGAAGAGCGCCTGGACGATGTGGCCCAGGGTGAGCGCGACTGGAAGAACCTCCTGGACAGCTTCTATGCCCGGTTCAGCCAGCAGCTCGCCCGCGCCGAGGCCAGCGAGGGCGGCATGCGCGCCAACCAGCCGACGCTGACCGACATCCCGTGCAAGGAATGCGGCCGCCCCATGATGATCCGCACCGCCTCGACCGGGGTGTTCCTCGGTTGCTCCGGCTACAGCCTGCCGCCGAAGGAGCGTTGCAAATCCACCCTCAACCTGGTGCCGGGCGACGAGATCGCCGCGGACGACGAGGGGGAATCCGAGTCCCTGCTGCTGCGCAACAAGCATCGCTGCTCGAAATGCGGCACGGCGATGGATGCCTACCTGCTGGATGAAACCCGCAAGCTGCATATCTGCGGCAACAATCCGGATTGCAGTGGCTACGAGATCGAGCAGGGCCAGTACCGCATCAAGGGTTACGAAGGCCCGAGCCTGGAGTGCGACAAGTGTGGCAGCCAGATGCAGCTCAAGACCGGCCGTTTCGGCAAGTTCTTCGGCTGCACCAACGCCAGCTGCAAGAACACCCGCAAGCTGCTGAAGAGCGGCGAGGCGGCGCCGCCCAAGAGCGACCCGATTCCGATGCCGGAGCTCAAGTGCGAGAAGGTGAGCGACACCTATGTGCTGCGTGATGGCGCTTCGGGGCTGTTCCTGGCCGCCAGCCAGTTCCCCAAGAACCGCGAGACCCGCGCGCCGCTGGTGCTTGAGCTGCTGCCGCACAAGGCCGAGTTGGATCCCAAGCACCATTACCTGCTGTCCGCGCCGCCCAGTGACCCGGACGGCCGTCCGGCGGTGATCCGCTTCAGCCGCAAGAGCAAGGAGCAGTACGTGCAGTCCGAGGTGGATGGCAAGCCCACCGGCTGGCGTGCCTTCTATGCCAACGGGCAGTGGAAGGTCGAAGACAAGCGCTGAACAGGGCCGCGGCCCAGGCCGCGGCACGTACCGCAGATTACCGGAGGGCGCCGTCGTGGCCCAGGAACGCTATACCCGAACCAACCAGAAGCTCTACTTCGCCGGTCTCGCCATCAAGGCGCTGCGTGAAGCCGAACAGAGCGCCGTACTGGATGCCGCGGGTCGTGCCCAGGCCGAGCGCGAGGCGGCGCTGTTCCACCTTCACGGCGCACTGCTCGGTCTGTTGCAGGAGATCGCCGGCTTCTATCGCCTGCCCGGTGCCGATGTGCCAGCGGTGGAATCTCTGCTGGGCATTGCTGCCGACTGCCCCGAACTGGCGGAGCTGCGCCAGCTGGCGGCGCGTGGCGACAGCTGGCTGTCCGCCCTGCGCGAAGCCCATGCTGCACTCTTTGTACCGCCCCTGGCGCCGCGCAAGCCGGCCGAGAACGACGGGCTGATCGTCACCAGCGCCGCGCCATCGACGTTGCCTGTCGATGCGGGGATGCTGACGGTTTGGCAGTCCGAGCTCAAAGCCCTGGCTCTGCGCTTTCGCGAGGCGATGGTCGACAGCTGAAGGCTGGCTTGGCAGGAGCGGCCACGGCCACAGCGCCGTGTATCCCCGGCCCTTCGTCCGACCACTAGGGCAATGTCTGTCGGGCTGCTACAATGCGAGCCCTCTCGCTGGGATCGAAATTATGCCGACCGCTTTCCTGGAAATCGTCGAACTGCCTGATGGCCGAATCGCGTTGCGCCGCGCCGAAGACGAGGAAACGCTGGTGACCTTGGAGTTCTCCGCTGACGCTCGCGAATTCCTGCAGGGGCAGCACGTCGAGGTAGCCAAGGCCATGCTGAGTGCCGGACTGCAGATGGCCGGTCGACTGGTCGAAGGTGAGCTTCCCGAGTCGGATGGCCCGCGGGTTCTGCACTGAATCCGCTCAGCTCATGCGTATGTTCAGGCTCTGTGCGCAGCCTTGGCGGGCTGCACGGGCCAGTGCCCGGCTTTCCTGAGCCGACAGCGGCAGCCAGCTGACCACGGTATGGCTGCGCCCCAGCCGCAGGGCTTCGCAGGCGAGTTTGAAGGCTGATTGGCGGTCCCGGGCCTGCAGCAGCAGAATGCGTTCGCGGTTCAGCGAAGCGCTGCGCAGCCAGGCCGGTGTGAGCGGCGAGGGCGGGGCAATCAGTGTCAGCCAGCGGGCATCCGCTGCCTGACTCAGTTCCCGCAGGATGGGTCCCAGCAGGCTCAGGCAATGCCCGGCCGCGCCGCGCAGCGACAGTTCGCTGACATGGTCGGCGGTTTCCGCCGGTTCGCTGGCTTCCCCAAGGGGCAGCAGCAGAGGATCGAACAGGGAAGGCTGGAAGCGATCGGGCATCTGCTGCTGGTACTGCATGGGAAGCTCCTTGCCGGCTAGCGGCGAATGACACCGACGCTGAGGCCTTCAATGGTCAGTTGCTGGTGCTCGAGATCGACCTTGATGGGGGCGAACTCGGGGTTTTCCGCCAGCAGCCAGACGTGTTTGCCGTCACGCTTGAAGCGCTTGACGGTGACTTCCTCATCGAGGCGGGCGACTACGATCTGCCCATTGCGGGCTTCCTGGGTGGCGTGAACGGCCAGCAGGTCGCCATCGAGAATGCCGGCGTCCTTCATGCTCATGCCGCGGACCCGCAGCAGATAGTCGGCGCGCGGTTTGAAAATGCCGGCATCGAGCTTGAAGGTGTCTTCGATATGCGCCTGGGCGAGGATCGGAGCGCCTGCCGCGACCCTGCCGATGACCGGTAGGCCGCCCTCGTCGCTTTCCTGTTGCTCGCCTTCGGGGATGCGGATGCCCCGGGATGCGCCGGGAATCATCTCGATGGCGCCCTTGCGGGCCAGGGCCTTGAGATGTTCCTCGGCGGCGTTGGGTGACTTGAAGCCCAGCTGCTGAGCGATCTCGGCGCGGGTGGGCGGGTAGCCGTGGCGCTCCAGGCTGTGCTTGATGAAGGCCAGAATCTCGGCTTGGCGGGGCGTCAGTTTCAGCATGTCCAGCCTCTGTGTATTTATCCAGTTGCTGGGATTATATACAGTGTTTTTGCCGCTCGCCAATCACCAGGCGCCCGGACGATCGCCGAAGTGCGCAAGTGCTGCGATGCCTGCGGCAAGTTGCCTTGACTGGGCGCAACCGAAAACGTATGTTTCAAACAAGTGTTTGTCAGGTGAATGAAGACGATGGCTCAGTCAGAAACCGTGGAGCGGATACTCGATGCGGCGGAACAGCTGTTCGCCGAAAAGGGCTTTGCCGAAACGTCGCTGCGGCTGATCACCAGCAAGGCCGGTGTCAATCTGGCGGCGGTCAACTATCACTTCGGCTCCAAGAAGGCGCTGATCCAGGCGGTATTCTCGCGCTTCCTCGGGCCATTCTGCGCCAGCCTGGAAAAGGAACTGGATCGCCGACAGGCACTGCCGGAGCATAAACCGGAACTGGAAGAGCTGCTCGAGCTGCTGCTGGAGCAGGCACTGGCCGTGAAGCCGCGTAGCGGCAATGACCTGTCGATCTTCATGCGCCTGCTGGGGCTGGCGTTCAGCCAGAGCCAGGGCCATTTGCGCAAGTACCTGGAGGAGGTCTATGGCCGGGTGTTTCGCCGCTACATGCTGCTGGTGATCGAGGCCGCGCCCAAGATTCCGCCGCTGGAACTGTTCTGGCGCGTGCATTTCATGCTCGGAGCGGCGGCCTTCAGCATGTCGGGTATCAAGGCGTTGCGCGCCATGGCGGAGAACGACTACGGCGTGCATACCTCCACCGAACAGGTCATGCGCATGATGGTTCCGTTCCTGGCCGCTGGCGCGCGCGCCGACACGGGTCTCACCGATCCGAACCTGATGGCGGCTCAGCTCAAGCCGCGCAGCAAATCCGGCAATGCGCCCGCCAAGGCCTGACCGCCGGGCGGTTGGGCTCCACGTAGGCATGCGCTAAGCTAGCGGCCTGTTTCCGGGCCGTCATGCCATGCCTGCTCTCGACTTCCTGCATATCTCGCTCGCCGATCAGTGCCTGTATGGCTTCGCTGACGGCGTGCTGTGCCTGCGCGTGCCGGTTTCCACCGCGCTCAACGGAGCGGGTGAGCGGCTGGGCAGCGGCTGCACGCCGCGCGGCCTTCATTACGTGCGGGCGAAGATCGGCGAGGGTCTGCCGGAGGGTGCGGTGCTGCGCGGTCGGCGCTGGACGGGCGAAATCTGGACGCCGGAACTGCATGCCTCTTTCCCGGCGCGCGACTGGATCCTGACCCGGATTCTCTGGCTCAGCGGCTGTGAGCCAGGACGCAATCGGCTGGGCGAAGTGGATACCTTCCGTCGCTACATCTATCTGCACGGCACGCCGGATTGCGAGCCCTTGGGTGTGCCCGGGTCCCACGGTTGCGTACGCTTGCGCAACCGTGACCTGCTGAAGCTGTTTCCCCGCGTGCCGGCCTACTGCCCGGTGCGTATCGACGAAGCGCCGTGTCCACAGTGGGCCGGTGCACCATTGTCATAAGGATTTTTCCGTGAGCACTGTTTTGCAGGGTTCCCTGATGCTGGACATCGCCGGCACCTGGCTGACCGCCGAGGATCGCCAACTGCTGCGCCAGCCGCAGGTCGGCGGGTTGATTCTGTTTGCCCGCAACATCGAATGTTCGCGTCAGGTTCGCGAGCTGATTGCCGCGGTCCGCGCCCTGCGTCCCGACCTGCTGCTGGCAGTGGACCAGGAGGGCGGGCGGGTGCAGCGTCTTCGCCAGGGTTTCGTGCGCTTGCCGGCCATGCGCCGGATCGCCGAGTGCGCCCGGGCCGAGCCGTTGGCCGAGCACTGCGGCTGGTTGATGGCCACCGAGGTGCTGGCGGTCGGTCTGGATCTGAGCTTCGCTCCGGTGCTGGACCTGGATCACGGCCACAGCGCGGTGATTGGCGATCGCGCCTTCGCCAGCGACCCGGAGCGGGCGGCCCGGCTGGCACGTGCCTTCATTCGTGGCATGCGCCAGGCCGGCATGGCCGCCACTGGCAAGCACTTCCCCGGCCATGGCTGGGCCGAAGCCGATTCCCACGTGGCCATCCCCCGTGACGGGCGCAGCCTCGAACAGATCCGCGCCTGCGATCTGCAGCCCTTCGCCCGGCTGGCGCAAGACCTGGCGGCGGTCATGCCGGCGCATGTCATCTACCCGGAAGTGGATCCGCAGCCGGCCGGGTTCTCGCGTCGCTGGCTACAGGACATCCTGCGCGGCGAGCTGGGCTTCAAGGGTGTGATCTTCAGCGATGACCTGTCGATGGCCGGCGCCCACGTGGCGGGCGACGCGGCGGCTCGCATCGAGGCGGCACTGACCGCAGGCTGCGACATGGGGCTGGTGTGCAATGACCGGGCCGCGGCGGAGCTGGCCTTGTCCGCCTTGCAGCGCTTGCGGGTTCAGGCGCCGCAGCGCCTGGCCAGCATGCGCGGCCGTGGTTACGCGACCTGCGAATACAAGCAGCGGCCGCGCTGGCTGAAGGCGCTGAGCGAACTTCGTAGTGCGGGATTGGTGTAGCGGCTTTTCACTAGGGGCCGTCCCACCCTCGATGCTACAGGTGGTGGCAGGGTTGTAGTGCGGTCAGCGCTGTTCTGGCCGCAAGCGCGCCGTGCCGGCGCGATGGTGGGCAAGGAAAACGTTGCCCACCCTACAGGCTTCGTGCGGGCCGGACCGCCTTATTCCGGCGTGGCACGCACCAGCAGCCCCAGACTGGTGCCATCCACGAAGGTCAGCTCGCCCGGCTTGAGGCGGCGGTTCTGCTTGATCTGCTCGCTCTGCACGATCTGCCCTTCATTCAGCTGGTTGACCCACAGCTCGGCCTGCATTTCTACCAGGCGATCCAGGCGCAGGCGCAAGGTGCCTTGCACCGGATACTGGCCCAGCTGCGGTTCGCCTTCGCCGATCGCCACGCGGGTGGCGGTCGGGCCCAGGGTCTGGCGCCAGGCGCGGTGCATCAGCACCTCGTAGCCGTTCTCCGGTGTCAGTTTGGCCACTTCCGCGTCCAGCCGCGTACTGGCGCGCAGATCGCTGGCGCGCAGGTCGGCATTGCGAGTCCAGTCCTCCGGGGCCGGCTGGCCGCTGGCGATGGGTTCACCCTGGCGGAACAGCACCACTTCCAGATGGTAGGGCACCGGGCCGGTGCTTTCGGTGGCGGGCGCGGTCTGCGCCTGGGCCAGCGGAGCCAGCAGGGCCAGCAGCAGGGCGAAGGGACGGATTAAGCGCATCGGGCGGGTCCTTCAGGCAGGTTGTGGAGCGAGGCGTTCAAGCAGGGCCTCGAGCGTATTGAAACGTTCTTCCGGGCGCTCCATGGGCACCTGGAACTTGAACAGGGTAGCGCCTTCGAACTTGTAGCGGTTCGGCTGGCTCTGGATCAACTTGATCAGTGTGAGCGGGTCGACGCAGGTATTGGCGGAGAACTCCAGGCGCCCGCCCTGCGGACCGGCGTCGATCTTCTGGATGCCCAGTTTCTCGGCCTGCAGTTTCAACAGTGTCTGGCGGATCAGGTGCTTGGCCGGCTCCGGCAGCAGCCCGAAGCGGTCGATCATCTCCACTTGCAGTTCCTGGAGGGCGTCTTCATCCGGCGCCGAAGCGATGCGCTTGTAGAGGATGAGGCGACCGTGCACATCGGGCAGGTAGTCGTCCGGAATCAGCGCCGGGACGCGCAGGTTGATCTCGGTGCCACTCGCCAGCGGCTGGTCGAGGTTCGGCTGTTCACCCTTCTGGATGGCCTTGACCGCGCGTTCGAGCATTTCCATGTACAGGGTGAAGCCCACCGCCTGGATCTGCCCGCTCTGGCCCTCGCCGAGCAGTTCGCCGGCGCCGCGGATTTCCAGATCGTGGGTGGCCAGCACGAAGCCAGCGCCCAGGTCCTGGGCGTTGGCGATGGCTTCCAGGCGCATCTGCGCGTCCTCGGTCATCTGCCGGCGCGGCGGAGTAAGCAGGTAGGCGTAGGCCTGGTGGTGGCTGCGGCCGACCCGGCCGCGCAGCTGGTGCAGCTGGGCCAGGCCGAACTTGTCGGCGCGCTCGATGATGATGGTATTGGCGGTGGGCACGTCGATGCCGGTCTCGATGATCGTCGAGGCCACCAGCACATTGAAGCGCTTGTGGTAGAAGTCGCTCATCACCTGTTCCAGCTGGCGCTCGGGCATCTGCCCATGGCCAATGGCGATGCGCGCCTCGGGCACAAGCGCGGCCAGTTCGGCGGCGCACTTCTCGATGGTCTTCACGTCGTTGTGCAGGAAGTACACCTGGCCGCCGCGCAGCAGTTCGCGCAGCAGGGCTTCCTTGATCACTGCCGGCTGGCGCTCCATGACGAAGGTGCGCACGGATAGGCGACGCGCCGGCGGCGTGGCGATGATCGACAGGTCGCGCATGCCGGCCACCGCCATGTTCAAGGTACGCGGAATCGGCGTGGCGGTGAGGGTGAGGATGTCCACCTCGCTGCGCAGCGCCTTGAGCTGTTCCTTCTGGCGCACGCCGAAGCGGTGTTCCTCGTCGATGATCAGCAGGCCCAGGTTCTTGAAGCGGATGTCGTTCTGCAGCAACCGGTGGGTGCCGATGACGATGTCCACCTTGCCCTCGGCCAGCAGCGCGGCGGCGTCGGCGATTTCCTTGGCTGACTTGAAGCGGCTCATCACTTCGACGCGCACCGGCCAGTCGGCGAAACGGTCGCGGAAACTGTTGTAGTGCTGCTCGGCCAGCAGGGTGGTGGGCACCAGCACGGCGACCTGCTTGCCGCTGTGCACGGCGATGAAGGCGGCGCGCATGGCCACCTCGGTCTTGCCGAAGCCGACGTCGCCGCACACCAGGCGGTCCATGGGCTTGCTGGCCAGCATATCGTGGCGTACCGCCTCGATGGCCGCTTCCTGGTCGACGGTTTCCTCGAACGGGAACGCGGCGCTGAAGGTTTCGTAGTCGGCGGCAGGGTCCTTGAAGGCATAGCCCTTGCGGGCCGCGCGACGGGCATAGATGTCCAGCAGCTCGGCCGCCACATCGCGCACCTGCTCGGCGGCCTTGCGCTTGGCCTTCTGCCACTGTTCGGAGCCGAGCTTGTGCAGCGGGGCCAGTGCCTCGTCGCTGCCGGTGTAGCGGGCGATCAGGTGCAGGCTGGTGACGGGCACATACAGCTTGGCGTCGTCGGCGTACTGCAGGACGAGGAACTCGTTGCTCTGGCCGTCATAGTCCAGGGTGACCAGACCCTGATAGCGGCCGACACCGTGATCGATATGCACCACCGGGGCGCCCTCACGCAGTTCGGTGAGGTGCTTGATGACGTTGTCGCCGTGGTCGCGGGTCTTCTCCCGGCGCCGACGCTGCATGACGCGCTGGCCGAACAGCGGGCTTTCGGGAATCAGCGCCAAGTCGTCGAGCAGCAGCCCCTCGTCCAGCGGCGCGATGCAGATGTTCAGCCGTTCGCCGCTGGCCAGGAAGTCCACCCAGCCATTCACCTCGCGGGGCTTGAGCTTCAGGCGGCCGAGCAGCTCCAGCAGCGCTTCGCGACGGCCTGCCGTCTCGGCGCTGAACAGCACGCGGCCGGAATACTCCTCAAGGAAGCGGCGCAGCGCGGCCAGCGGCTCGGCGGCCTTGGCCTGCAGCGCCAGATCGGGCAGCGGCCGGGCCGGAAAGCGCTCACGGCCGACGCCGGTTTGCAGGTCCTGGCTGTCGACGACCACGCGGGGCCAGCGCTTCAGGCGGGCGAAGCAGTCCTCCACGGGAACGAAGAGTTCGGCCGGCGGCAGGACGGGGCGCTCGGGGTCCAGGCGGCGGTCCTCATGGCGGTTGCGCACGTCCAGCCAGAACTGCTCGGCGGCCTGCTCGATGCCCGGCAGAGAGAATACCTGGGTGTCTTCGGGCAGATAGTCGAACAGCGTCGAGGTTTTCTCGAAGAACAGCGGCAGGTAGTACTCGATGCCCGCCGGGGTGATGCCGGTACTCAGGTCCTGATAGATCGGGCAGCGGCGGAAATCCACATCGAAACGCTCGCGGAAACGGCCGCGGAAATCGGTGACCGACTTCTTGTCCAGCGGGAACTCGCGGCCCGGTAGCAGGCGGATCGATTCGACCTTGTCCACCGAGCGCTGGGATTCCGGGTCGAAGGTGCGCAAGGTCTCGATCTCGTCATCGAACAGGTCGATGCGGTAGGGCGTGTCGCTGCCCATCGGGAACAGGTCCAGCAGCGCGCCGCGGACGGCGAACTCGCCGTGTTCGTAGACGGTTTCCACGCACCGATAGCCGGCGGCTTCCAGCCGCCCGCGCATGTCCTCCACATCCAGGCGCTGGCCCACGTCCAGCACCAGGCTGCGCCCGAGCAGGAAGCGGGTCGGCGCCAGGCGATGCAGGGCGGTGTTGACCGGCACCACCAATATGCCGTGACGGATCTCCGGCAGCCGGTAGAGGGTGGCGATGCGCTGGGAAATGATGTCCTGGTGCGGCGAGAACTGGTCGTAGGGCAGGGTTTCCCAGTCGGGGAAGTGCAGCACCGGCAGGGTTGGCGCGAAGAAGGCGAGCTCTTCCTTCAGGCGCTCGGCGCTCTGGCTGTCGGGAGTCAGCAGCAGGGTAAGGCGCCGGCCGGCCGCGCTGGCGGCCTCGGCGATGGCCAGGGACAGGGCGGCGCCAGGCAGGTTGCCCCAGTGCTGTTTGCCTGCCGCGGACGGCAGGGTCGGAAGACGCAGTACGGACACGGGCGACTCGGATCGGGGAACGAAAGTCGGCAATTGTAACGTGCCGAGCCGAGGCAGGCACCGTGGATGCCGTCGTTTGCAAGTGCGGCGCGCCGGGAGGGCTACACTGGTGCCTCGAAACGGCTGCCGATTGCCCCGTCCGTGGCTCGCCGGCATAATGTAGCCCCTTTTTTTCCGTCCTACATGTAGCGAAGGTACTGCCTGTGACTCAGAAGCCCGACCAATGTCTTGGTGAGTGGATCGACCGCGAAGCTCTGGCCGAGGCCATGATTCCGCTGATCGGTCAGCTCTACCGCAACAACAATGTGGTGACCTCGATCTTCGGTCGCGGCCTGATCAACCGTTCGGTGATCGCCATTCTCAAGGCGCACCGCTTTGCCCGTCACCGCCTGAGCGGCGAAGACGAGCTGTCGGTGCATGACAGCTACACCATCCTCAAAACCATGAGCGAGATGAACCTGGGTGCCGCGTCGGTCGACCTGGGCAAGATGGTCGCCAAGTACAAGGCAGCCGGCGGCACCGACCTGGCCACCTTCGTGCGCGAAGAATTGGCCAGCCTGGCCAACAAGCGCGGCGAGAAGCGCGAAGGCACCGATGTGGTGCTGTACGGCTTCGGTCGTATCGGCCGCCTGCTGGCGCGCATCCTGATCGAGAAGACCGGTGGCGGCGACGGCCTGCGCCTGCGCGCCATCGTCGTGCGCAAGGGCGCCGAGAACGACCTGGCCAAGCGCGCCAGTCTGCTGCGTCGCGACTCGGTGCATGGTCCGTTCGACGGCACCATCGTCATCGACGAGGCAAACAACACCATCACCGCCAACGGCAACCTGATCCAGGTGATCTATTCCAACGATCCGTCTTCGGTGGACTACACCCAGTACGGCATCAAGAACGCCCTGCTGGTGGACAACACCGGCAAGTGGCGTGACGCCGAAGGCCTGGGCCAGCACCTGAAGTGCCCGGGCGTGGATCGCGTGATCCTCACTGCCCCAGGCAAGGGTGCGCTGAAGAACATCGTGCATGGCATCAACCATGCCGAAATCACCCCCGAAGACAAGATCGTCTCCGCGGCCTCCTGCACCACCAACGCCATCGTGCCGGTGCTCAAGGCCGTCTATGACAAGTTCGGCATCGTCCATGGCCATGTCGAGACCGTTCACTCGTACACCAACGACCAGAACCTGATCGACAACTTCCACAAGGGCAGCCGCCGTGGTCGCAGCGCTCCGCTGAACATGGTGATCACCGAGACCGGCGCAGCCACCGCTGCCGCCAAGGCCCTGCCGGTGCTCAAGGGCAAGCTGACCGGCAACGCCATCCGCGTGCCCACGCCGAACGTTTCCATGGCCATTCTCAACCTGACCCTGGAAAAGGCCACCGACCGCGAGGAGATCAACGAGTACCTGCGCCAGATGGCCATGCACTCGGAGCTGCAGAAGCAGATCGACTTCGTGCAGTCCCAGGAAGTGGTGTCCACCGACTTCGTCGGTTCGCGCCATGCCGGCGTGGTCGACGCCGAAGCGACCATCTGCAACGAAAACCGTGTCGTCCTGTACGTCTGGTACGACAACGAGTTCGGCTACAGCTGCCAGGTGGTGCGCGTGATGGAAGACATGGCTGGGGTCAACCCGCCGGCCTTCCCGCGCTAACCGCTTCGCGGGCGTCACAAGGACGGGAGCTTCGGCTCCCGTTTTTCATTTGCGGTCCGTTGCTGGGGCGTGCGCGCTCAGCTTCGCTCGGCCGAGGGGCTGCTTTCGCATGCGCCTGTGCGCTGCGGCAATATGCCCCCGTTCGACGGGTTGACTGTTTTGGATCAAGAAAATAGCGCCATCCCGGTGGCCATTTTGTAGGGTGCGTCCTTATAATCGGCCGGATTTTTTAGGGGTTCGGCAGACTTTGTGCATGCGACGAAACTTCCTTTCGTCGGCAATTGGACCTTGGTCCAATGCGCAGGGATTGCCGAAGCGAAAATTTCAACTACTGGTTAGGCATCCTGATGATCAGAATAAAACGTGGGCTTGATTTGCCCATCGCCGGCGCTCCGGCGCAGCGCATCGAGCCGGCTCGGCCGGTGCGCAGCGTCGCGCTGCTGGGGCCCGACTACCACGGCATGAAACCGACCATGGCTGTTCAGGTCGGGGATCGCGTCAAGCTGGGTCAAGAGCTGTTTTCTGACAAGAAGAACCCGGGCGTGATCTACACCGCGCCGGGTGCCGGCGTGGTCAGCGCGATTCACCGGGGCGAGAAGCGCGTCCTGCTGTCCGTGGTCATCGACCTGGACGGCGATGAAACGGTGCGATTCGCTCATTACCCGGTTGAAGCGCTTGGACAGCTGAGCGACGCGCAGGTTCGCGAGAATCTGCAGCAGTCCGGCCTGTGGACGGCGCTGCGCACTCGTCCGTACAGCAAGGTGCCTGCCGTCGACGCCGTTCCCTCGTCCATCTTCGTCACTGCCATCGACACCCATCCGCTGGCTGCCGATCCGCAGGTCGTCATCGCCGATCAGGCCGATGCCTTTGCTCAGGGTCTGCAGGTGCTGGCGCGCCTGGCCAAGGTGCAGCTGTGCAAGGCCGAAGGCGTGCAGCTGCCGGGCGAGAGCCTGGCCAATGTGCACACCGCGGCCTTCGCCGGTCCGCACCCGGCCGGTCTGGCCGGCACCCATGTGCACTTCCTGGACCCGGTGAGCGCCAGCAAGAGCGTCTGGACCATCGGCTATCAGGATGTGATTGCCATCGGCAAGCTGTTCACCACCGGTGAACTGTCCGTCGAGCGCGTGGTGGCCCTGGGTGGTCCGGTCGTGACTCAACCGCGTCTGCTGCGTACCCGTCTGGGCGCGCATCTGGACGAGCTGACCGCCGGTCAGCTGAACCCGGGCAATTCCCGGGTCATCTCCGGCTCGGTGTTCGGTGGCCGTACCGCCCATGGCGCACTGGCCTACCTGGGTCGCTACCACCAGCAGGTTTCCTGCCTGGCCGAAGGCAAGGAGCGCGAAATGCTCCACTACCTGCGTGCCGGCGTGAACAAGCACTCGGTACTGAACGTTTTCGTGTCCAAGCTGATGGGCAGCAAGCTGTTCAACTTCACCACCACCACCAACGGCAGCCCGCGCGCCATGGTGCCGGTCGGCAACTACGAGGAAGTGATGCCGCTGGACATCCTGCCGACCCAGTTGCTGCGCGCCCTGATCGTCGGCGATACCGAAACCGCACAGAAGCTCGGCTGCCTGGAACTCGATGAGGAAGACCTGGCGCTGTGCAGCTATGTGTGCGCCGGCAAGTACGAGTACGGCCCCATCCTGCGGGACAACCTGACTCGCATCGAGAAGGAGGGCTAAGCCTTGGGTATTCGCGCATTCCTCGACAAGATCGAGCACAACTTCGAAAAAGGCGGCAAGTACGAGAAGTGGTACGCGCTCTACGAAGCGATCGACACCTTCTTCTACCGCCCCGGCAGTGTGACCCGCACCACCGCTCACGTGCGTGACGGCATCGACCTCAAGCGCATGATGATCACGGTGTGGCTGTGCACCTTCCCGGCCATGTTCTTCGGCATGTGGAACGTCGGTTACCAGGCCAACCTGATCTTCGCCCAGAGCCCCGAGCTGCTGGCGGCGCAGGAAGGCTGGCGTTTTGCGCTGACCGGCATGCTGGCCGGGTTCGACCCGAACAGCCTGTGGGACAACTTCGTCCAGGGCGCTACCTACTTCCTGCCCATCTACGCGGTGACCTTCATCGTCGGCGGCTTCTGGGAAGTGCTGTTCGCCTCCATCCGCAAGCACGAGGTCAACGAAGGCTTCTTCGTCACCTCCGTGCTGTTCGCCCTGATCGTTCCGCCGAGCATTCCGCTCTGGCAGGTGGCGCTGGGCATCAGCTTCGGTGTGGTGATCGGCAAGGAAGTGTTCGGCGGTACCGGCAAGAACTTCCTCAACCCGGCGCTCGCCGGTCGTGCCTTCCTGTTCTTCGCCTACCCGGCGCAGATCTCCGGTGATGCGGTCTGGACCGCGGTCGACGGCTATGCCGGCGCCACCGCGCTGAGTCTCGGCGCCCAGGGTGGCATCGAGGCGATCACCGCCCAGGGCCTGACCTGGAGCGACGCCTTCTTCGGCTTCATGCACGGTTCGATCGGCGAGACCAGCACCCTGGCCATCCTGCTGGGCGGTGGTGTGCTGCTGCTGACCAAGATCGCATCCTGGCGCATCGTCGCCGGCGTGATGATCGGCATGATCGCGCTGAGCACCCTGTTCAATGCCCTCGGTTCGGACACCAATCCGCTGTTCGCCATGCCTTGGTACTGGCACCTGGTCACCGGTGGTTTCGCCTTCGCCATGATGTTCATGGCCACCGACCCGGTGTCGGCGTCCATGACCAACACCGGCAAGTGGGTGTTCGGCATCCTTATCGGTCTGATGGTGGTGCTGATCCGCGTGGTCAACCCGGCCTTCCCCGAAGGCATGATGCTGGCGATCCTGTTCGCCAACCTGTGTGCACCGCTGATCGACCACTTTGTCGTTCAGGCCAACATCAAGCGGAGGCTGGCACGCAATGTCTAATCAGAAAGAATCCACCGCTCGCACCCTGACGGTGGCCCTGCTGGTCTGCCTGGTCTGCTCGGTGTTCGTCGCCGGCGCCGCCGTGGCCCTGCGCCCGACCCAGGAAGCCAACCGCCAGCTCGACAAGCAGCGTAGCATCCTGTCCATCGCCGGTCTGGGCGAGGCGGGCATGAGTGCCCGTCAGGTGCGTGACCTGTACGCGCAGCGCATCACCGCGCGGGTCGTCGATCTGGAAACCGGCACCTTCACCGACGAACTGGATCCGACCAGCTTCGACCCGCTGGCGGCCGCCAAGGATCCGCAACTGTCCAAGGCCCTGCCGGGCCAGCAGGATATCGCCTCAATCAAGCGCCGCGAGCGCTACACCACCGTGTACCTGGTGGAAAGCGAAGGTGAACTGCAGACCCTGGTGCTTCCGGTGCGTGGCTACGGCCTGTGGTCGACCCTGTACGGTTTCATCGCCGTGGAAGGCGACCTGAACACCGTGGCCGGTTTCGGCTTCTACCAGCACGGCGAAACCCCCGGCCTGGGCGGCGAAGTCGACAATCCCAAGTGGAAATCGCTGTGGCTCGGCAAGTCGCTGTTCGACGAGAACGGCAACCTGGCCGTGCAGATCGTCAAGGGCAACGTCGACGCACAGAGCCCGAAGGCGATCCACCAGGTCGACGGCCTGGCCGGCGCCACCCTGACCAGCAACGGCGTGAACAACCTGCTGCATTTCTGGTTGGGTGAGAACGGCTTCGGTTCCTTTATTGCCAAACTTCGTGCAGGGGAGGCGTGAGCATGTCGCAACCCACCATCAAGGAAGTCCTGTTCAATCCGGTCTTCGCCAACAACCCCATCGGCCTGCAGATCCTCGGCATCTGCTCGGCCCTGGCGGTCACCTCCAACCTCAAGACCGCGCTGGTGATGTCCATTGCGCTCACCCTGGTGACGGGTTTCTCCAACCTGTTCATCTCGATGATCCGCAGCCAGATCCCCAGCAGCATCCGCATGATCGTGCAGATGGTGATCATCGCCTCGCTGGTGATCGTGGTGGATCAGGTGCTCAAGGCGTACGCCTACTCGCTGTCCAAGCAGCTGTCGGTGTTCGTTGGCCTGATCATCACCAACTGCATCGTGATGGGTCGCGCCGAAGCGTTCGCCATGCAGAACCCGCCGCTGCTGTCGTTCTTCGACGGTATCGGCAACGGCCTGGGCTACAGCGCCATGCTGATCGTGCTGGGCGTGATCCGCGAGCTGTTCGGTGCCGGCAAGCTGTTCGGCTACACCATCATCCCGGTGATCAATGACGGTGGCTGGTACCTGCCCAACGGCCTGCTGCTGCTGCCGCCGTCGGCATTCTTCCTGATCGGTCTGATCATCTGGGCGCTGCGCTCCTGGAAGAAGGAGCAGGTCGAGAAACCGTCCTTCACGATGGCCCCGCAAGTGTCCAACAAGGAGGCGTTCTGATGGAGCATTACATCAGCCTGTTCGTCAAGGCGGTGTTCGTCGAGAACATGGCCCTGGCGTTCTTCCTCGGCATGTGCACCTTCATCGCCATCTCCAAGAAAGTGGAGACGGCGATCGGTCTGGGCGTCGCCGTGGTGGTCGTGCAGGCCATCACCGTGCCGGCCAACAACCTGATCTACGCCTACCTGCTCAAGCCAGGCGCGCTGAGCTGGGCTGGACTGCCCGAGGTGGACCTGTCCTTCCTCGGCCTGCTCAGCTACATCGGGGTGATCGCCGCCATCGTGCAGATCCTCGAGATGCTGCTCGACAAGTATGTGCCGGCGCTCTACAACGCCCTCGGCGTGTTCCTGCCGCTGATCACCGTGAACTGCGCCATCATGGGCGGCACCCTGTTCATGGTGGAGCGCGACTACAACCTCTCCGAGAGCGTGGTCTACGGCGTCGGCTCGGGCTTCTCCTGGGCGCTGGCCATTGCGCTGCTGGCGGGTATCCGCGAGAAGCTCAAGTACAGCGACGTACCGGAAGGGCTGCAGGGACTGGGCATCACCTTCATCACCATCGGCCTGATGTCGCTGGGCTTCATGTCTTTCTCCGGCGTGCAGCTGTAAGGACGGGATGATCAGATGAACTACGAAATCTTCCTTGCCATCGGCATGTTCACCGCCATCGTGCTTGCACTGGTGGTGATCATCCTGGCGGCGCGCGCCAAGCTGGTTTCCAGCGGCGACGTCAATATCGAAATCAACGGCGAGCGGACCATCACCGTTCCGGCCGGCGGCAAGCTGTTGCAGACCCTGGCGGCCAACAACATCTTCCTGTCCTCGGCCTGTGGCGGCGGCGGTACCTGCGCCCAGTGCAAGTGCATCGTCGAGAGTGGCGGTGGTGAGATGCTGCCCACCGAGGCCTCGCACTTCACCCGCCGCGAGGCGACCGCCGGCTGGCGCTTGTCCTGCCAGACTCCGGTCAAGCAGGACATGAAGATCGAAGTGCCGGAAGAAGTCTTCGGCGTGAAGAAGTGGGAATGCACGGTGGAGTCCAACCCCAACGTGGCCACCTTCATCAAGGAGCTGACCCTGCGTCTGCCGGAAGGCGAGAACGTGGACTTCCGCGCCGGTGGCTACGTGCAGCTGGAATGCCCGCCGCACACCGTCGCCTACAAGGACTTCGACATCCAGCCCGAGTACCGCGGCGACTGGGACAAGTTCAACATGTGGCGCTACGTGTCCAAGGTCGACGAGACCGTGATCCGCGCGTACTCCATGGCGAACTACCCGGAAGAGAAGGGCATCGTGAAGTTCAATATCCGTATTGCTTCGCCGCCGCCCGGTCGTGACGACATTCCTGCCGGCAAGATGTCCTCCTTCGTGTTCAGCCTCAAGCCGGGCGACAAGATCACCGTGTACGGACCCTTCGGCGAATTCTTCGCCAAGGACACCGACAACGAGATGGTCTTCATCGGCGGTGGCGCGGGCATGGCGCCGATGCGTTCGCACATCTTCGATCAGCTCAAGCGCCTCAAGTCCACGCGCAAGATCAGCTTCTGGTATGGCGCCCGTTCCATGCGCGAAGCCTTCTACGTGGACGAGTTCAACAAGCTGGCCGAAGAGAACCCGAACTTCACCTGGCACCTGGCACTGTCCGACCCGCTGCCGGAAGATAACTGGACCGGCTACACCGGCTTCATTCACAACGTGCTGTACGAGAACTACCTCAAGAGCCATGCCGCTCCTGAGGACTGCGAGTTCTACATGTGCGGCCCGCCAATGATGAACGCCTCGGTGATCAAGATGCTGACCGACCTCGGCGTCGAACCGGAGAACATCCTGCTCGACGATTTCGGCGGCTAGCATGCGTCTTCGAGCTGTCCTGCAGCCCGTCATCGCTGTCGCTTCGGCGGCAGCCCTGACGGGCTGCCTGTTTTCCGAAAGCGTGGAAACCTTCGGCGGCCCGACCATGGGCAGCACCTATTCGGTCAAGTACGTGCGCGGCAGCGGCGTGCCGCACCCGGAAGCCTTGCAGAAGGAGGTTGATGCACTGCTCGCCGAGATCGACCGGCAGGTGTCTACCTATCGCAGCGATTCCCTGATCGAAGCCTTCAACAACGGTCCGGCTGGTTGTCAGGCCATGCCCGCGCCGGTGCTCGAGCTGGCTCGCTATGGCCTGGAGCTGTCGCACCGCAGCGAGGGGGCCTTCGATCTGACCCTGGAGCCCCTGTTGAATCTCTGGGGCTTCGGTCCGAAGTCGCGCGGCCAGCGTGTGCCTGATACGGCGGAGATCGACGCGGCGCGCGAACAGTACGGCTACCGGCTGCTGGAGGTTCGCGATGGACAGTTATGCAAGGCCCGTGACGCGGTGCAGGTGGATTTCAACAGTATCGCCGCCGGCCAGGCGGTGGACCGTATCGCGCAGCTGCTGCAGGCGCAGGGTGCCAACAGTTATCTGGTGGAAGTCACCGGCGAGCTGAAGGCCCAGGGCCGCAAGCCGGACGGGGCGCCCTGGCGGATCGCCATCGAGGCGCCGCAGAGCGATGTCCGCGCGGTGCAGCGCATCGTCGAGCTCGATGGGCTGTCGGTGTCCACCTCGGGCGATTACCGCAACTACTTCGAGCAGGACGGGCGTCGTTATTCGCACACCCTCGATCCTCGCCAGGCCGCGCCGATAACCCATACACTGGCGGCTGTCACCGTGGTGACGCCCTCGGCCATGGAGGCCGACGGCCTGTCCACCCTGCTGATGGTGCTCGGGCCCGAGGAGGGCCTGGCCTATGCGCAGGACCATCATGTCGCCGCGCTGTTCGTGACCCGTGCGGCAGAGGGCTTCGTCTCCACAGGCAGCCCCGCATTCGATGCGCTGTTCCCGGCGCAAGGAGTACAGCCATGACCTGGCTTATCACGTTCATCGTTCTTCTGCTGGTGGTGCTCGGCATGTCCGTCGGCGTGCTCGCCGGGCGCAAACCAATCGCCGGTTCCTGCGGCGGCATCGCCGCGCTGGGTATCGAGAAGGAGTGCTCCATCTGCGGCGGTGACCGGCAGAAATGCGAAGAGGTCAACGCCGAAAAGGCGCAAGACGCCGGCAAGACGGATCTGGCCTACGACGCCACCCGGCGCTGATGCAAACCGGCGCCCTGGGCGCCGTACTCCCGGCCCGGCCGGGACAGACAAGGGCCCGGCGCGCGGCGCGGGGCAATTGCCGTGGGCGACCGCGTGCCGCCCCGGCGCGTTTTGAGGAGTACACATGGCGGTCTACAACTTCGACGTAGTGGTGCTGGGCACGGGTCCGGCGGGTGAAGGCGCGGCAATGAACGCGGTGCGTTCGGGGCGCAAGATCGCGGTGGTGGACGAGCGTCCGCTGGTGGGCGGCAACTGCACCCATCTGGGCACCATTCCCTCCAAGGCGCTGCGTCATTCGGTGCGCCAGATCATGCAATACAACACCAACCCGCTGTTCCGCCAGATTGGCGAGCCGCGCTGGTTCTCCTTCCAGGATGTGCTGAAGAGCGCCGAGAAGGTGATCGGCAAGCAGGTCACCTCGCGTACCAGCTACTACGCGCGCAACCGCATCTCCACCTTCTTCGGCACGGCCAGTTTCGCCGATGAGCACTGCATCGAGGTGGTCTGCCTGAACGGCGCGGTCGAGCGATTGGTGGCCAAGCAGATCATCGTCGCCACCGGCTCGCGTCCCTACCGTCCGGCGGATGTCGACTTCAACCATCCGCGCATCTACGACAGCGACACCATTCTCAAGCTGACCCACACCCCGCGCCGGATCATCATCTATGGCGCCGGCGTGATCGGCACCGAATATGCGTCGATCTTCAGTGGTCTGGGCGTGCTCGTCGACCTGGTCGACACCCGTGACCAGTTGCTCAACTTCCTGGATGACGAGATCTCCGATGCGCTGAGCTACCACCTGCGCACCAACAACGTGATCATTCGCCACAACGAGGAGTACGAGCGGGTGGAGGGCACCGAGAATGCGGTGATCCTGCACCTGAAGTCCGGCAAGAAGATCAAGGCCGACGCCTTCCTGTGGTGCAACGGCCGTACCGGCAACACCGACAAGCTGGGCCTGGAGAACATCGGCATCAAGCCCAACAGCCGTGGCCAGATCCAGGTGGACGAGCACTACCGCACCCAGGTGCCGAACATCTATGCCGCCGGCGACGTGATCGGCTGGCCGTCGCTGGCCAGCGCGGCCTATGACCAGGGTCGCTCGGCCGCCGGCAGCATCATGGAAAACGACAGCTGGCGCTTCGTCGACGACGTGCCGACCGGCATCTACACGATTCCGGAGATCAGCTCCATCGGCAAGACCGAGCGCGAGCTGACGCAGGCCAAGGTTCCCTACGAGGTCGGCAAGGCGTTCTTCAAAGGTATGGCCCGTGCGCAGATCTCCTACGAGCCGGTCGGCATGCTGAAGATCCTCTTCCACCGCGAAACGCTGGAAGTGCTCGGCGTGCACTGCTTCGGCTATCAGGCTTCGGAGATCGTGCACATCGGCCAGGCGATCATGAACCAGAAGGGCGAGGCGAATACCATCAAGTACTTCGTCAACACCACCTTCAACTACCCGACCATGGCCGAGGCCTACCGGGTGGCGGCGTTCGACGGCCTCAACCGGCTTTTTTGACGGGCTCCGTCCGGTTGCCTGAGCCGGGCGGGGAACCCCTGCAGGACCCCCGGCTCTGGCAATGGCCAAACCGGGAGAGCTTCTGAATCAGGCCCAAAGGCCCGCCTTGTGCGGGCCTTTGTTTTGGGGGATGTCTGCCTCGTAGGGCGGACAGCGCTCCACCTGTTCGCCGAGCGGAAAGCACGTCGCTTCGGGAGTGCCGGTCTTGGCGGACAGACAAACGTTGTCCGCCCTACCTGCTACGCGAGCCCCAGCGTTTCCACCGCCAGCCCCGGGAAGTCGGTGATCACACTGTCCGCCCCGAAGTCGGCGAGACGGCGCATCAGCGCCGGCTCATTGACCGTCCATACCGACACATGCAGCCCTTGCTGCTGCGCCTTGAGCAGGCGTTCCGGGGTGCACAGCGTCCAGTTCAGGGCCAGCAGGTCGCAACCGTACTGCTTCGCCACCTTGAGCGGGTCCAGCCAGGCATATTCGGCCACCAGGCCGCGCGACAGCTCAGGCGCCCAGTGGCGCAGGGCGCGCAATACCACGCGGGAGCTGGAGGTCACCGTGACCTTGTCGGCCAGCCCGTACCGTTCGGTCAGCGCATGAATTGCCTTGACGGTGCGGCTGGCGCGCTCGCGCGAGGCGCTCTTGACCTCCAGTTGCCAGTGCTCGAACGGGCACTGCTCGAACAGTTCGGCCAGGGTGGGAATCGGCGTCGGCTGTGGCCAGCCCGGGCCGCCCAGGCGCGCATCGTAGCTGCGCAGCTCCTCGGCACTGTGCTCGGCCACCTTGCCCCGCCGCCCCGTGGTGCGCTTGAGGGTCGGGTCGTGGATCACCATCAGCTCGCCGTCACGCGACAGGTGCAGGTCCAGCTCGCAGCGGGTGACGCCGTGCTCCAGGCATTTGCGGAAGCTGACCAGAGTATTTTCCGGGGCTTCGCCCTTGGCGCCGCGGTGGCCGTAGATCAGGGTCATGCAATCTCCAGTGGCAGGGTCACTGGCCCTGCGCAGGGGGGGTGGGTCGCGGGTGGCGAACGCTGTCGATCACCTTGCCGCTTTCGAAATACACGGAAAAGCCGGGGTAGTCCCAGCGGCCGATGGGTGGTTGGCCAACGGCCGGATGGCGGGTTTCGGGTTGACCGAAGCGGGCTTCGACTGCCTGCTGGCTTTCACCCTGCCGAGGGAGGTGCAGGCCGGGATCCCCCTGCTGGCCCACCGGCACGCGCAGGGTGTCGGCCGGAACGGAAAAGGGCAGCAGCAGGGCAAGCAGAAAAACGAGGCGGGTCATGCGCGGATTCTCATGGCTGATCGGAGAGTTCGCGGGCCTGGCGACGGGCCTGGGCCTGCTTCTGCAGGATATGCCGGGCCAGCAGCTGGCGTTGTGCGTCGGTCAACGCTTCGAACTCCGCGCCGATGTGGTAGCTGCCTTCGGACAGCGGCTGACAGTGCGCGACCCGTGCCCGTAGCAGCAGGCCCAGACCATGGGGCATCAACAGCAGGCGCAGGCCGACCAGCGCATCGCGCTCCAGCGCCTCGGCATGCTGGAAGCTGATGCCGCCTTCACTCAGGGTGACGGTCTGCGGTACGCCGAACTGTGCCTGCAGGCCGTGCGTCATGGCCTGGCCGATCAGGTCGATACGCCGGTTCATTACCCGCAGCAGGCTGCCGGTCAGGCGGTCGCGCTCGCCCATCTGGCGCAGCAGATGCTGGGCCTCGAAGTCCAGCAGGCTGAGTTCGCCGAGCAGATTGAACAGCTGTGCATCCTCCGGCAGCGCGGTGTCGCCGTCGTCCGCCAGCGGAACGATTTGCACTGCGACCTGGTCTTCGATGCGGTAGTATTCGCGGCGATCTGCGTCTTGCATGGGCATGGCGATCCGATGGCAAACTTGGGGTCGCCAGAGTGTAAGACGCCCGGCGTCCAACGGCCAGATGGCCAGACGCACCTGTGCCGGGATGTTTCGCCCGCCCCGCAAGAGGCGGTTTTCATGGCCGAACGGACGTTTCCTCCTTCATGTTCAGACCGCTTCCAGTTTTCATCGGCACCCGCTATACCCGTGCCCGGCGCCGCAGTCGTTTCGTTTCCTTCATTTCCCTCACCTCCATGCTGGGCCTGGCCCTGGGCGTGATGGTGATGATCCTGGTGCTGTCGGTCATGAACGGCTTTGACCGCGAGATGCGCGAGCGGGTGCTGGGGATGGTGCCGCACGCCAGCCTGGAAACCGGCCAGGCGCTGAGTGGCTGGCCGGCGCTGGCCGAGCGCCTGCAGCAGCACCCCGAGGTGCTGGCGGTGGCCCCTTACACGCTGATGCAGGGGCTGCTAACGAATGCGGGCCAGGTGCAGAAAGTGCTGATCAACGCCGTCGACCCGCAGCGTGAGTCCCAGGTGTCGATTGTCGACCAGTTCTTTGTCGAAGGCGGCCTGGCGTCACTGCAGCCGGGCGAGTTCGGTCTGCTGATCGGCGATCGGGCTGCCGAGAAGCTCGGCGTGAAGATCGGTGACAAGGTCACCTTTGTCGCGCCCGAGGTGGCGGTCACCCCGGCCGGCATGTTCCCGCGCATGAAGCGCTTCACCGTGGCCGGCATCTTCCATGTCGGCGCCGGGGAAATCGACGGCTTCCTGGCCCTCGCCCATATCGAGGACGCCGCGCGCCTCAAGCGCTGGCGGCCGGATCAGGTGCAGGGCCTGCGCCTGAAGTTCGCCGACTTGTTCCAGGCGCCCGGCCTGTCCTGGCTGCTGGCCGGCAGCCTGGGCGAGGACTTCTTCGCCCGCGACTGGACCCGGACCCACGGCAACCTCTATCAGGCGATCCGCATGGAGAAGGCCATCATCGGCCTGCTGCTGTTGCTGATCGTCGCGGTTGCCGCGTTCAACATCATTTCCACCCTGGTGATGGTGGTCACCGACAAGAAATCCGACATCGCCATCCTGCGCACCCTGGGCGCCTCGCCGGCGCGCATCATGGGCATCTTCATGGTGCAGGGCACGGTGATCGGCGTGGTCGGCACGTTGCTCGGCGCGCTGCTGGGTATCTTCGCGGCGCTGAACATCAGCGACGGCATTGCCGCGCTGGAGCGCCTGCTCGGCCACAAATTCCTCAGCGCCGAGGTGTACTTCATCGACTACCTGCCGTCCCAGCTGCTGCTCGAGGATGTGCTGATGGTCTGCGGCTCGGCCCTGCTGCTGAGCTTTCTCGCCACCCTTTATCCGGCCTGGCGTGCGGCGCGCACCCAGCCTGCGGAGGCTTTGCGTTATGAGTGACAAGGCGGTGCTGAGCTGTCGCAACCTGGGCAAGAGCTACGAGGAAGGCCCGCAGCCGGTGGAAGTGCTCAGCGATGTGCAGCTGGAGCTGCTGCCCGGCGAGCGCGTGGCCATCGTCGGCAGTTCCGGCTCGGGCAAGAGCACGCTGCTCAACCTGCTGGGCGGGCTCGATACCCCGAGCAAGGGCAGCGTCTGGCTGGCTGGCGAGGAACTCTCGGCCCTCGGCGAGAAGGCCCGCGGCCTGCTACGCAACCGGGCCCTGGGCTTCGTCTACCAGTTTCATCACCTGCTGCCGGAATTCACTGCCCTGGAGAACGTCTGCATGCCGCTGTTGATCGGCAAGACGCCGATTCCCGAAGCGCGCCGGCAGGCCAGCGAGCTGCTGGCGCGGGTCGGCCTCGGTCATCGCCTGGAGCACAAGCCGTCCGAGCTGTCCGGCGGCGAGCGTCAGCGCGTGGCCATCGCCCGTGCGCTGGTCAACCGCCCGGCGCTGGTGTTGCTCGACGAACCCACCGGCAACCTGGACCGGCATACCGCGCAGGGCATCCAGGAGCTGATGCTGGAACTCAGCCAGTCGCTGCACACCGCCTTCCTGGTGGTGACTCACGACCCCGAGCTGGCGCGGCAGATGGACCGCGTGCTGCGGCTGGCCGAAGGCCGCCTGGTGGCGGAGTAGGGCGCATGTTCAGACCCCTGGCCCTGTTCGTCGGCGCCCGCTACACGCGGGCCAAGCGGCGCAACCACTACATCTCCTTCATCTCGCTGACCTCGATGTTGGGCCTGACCCTCGGCGTGCTGGCCATGATCGTGGTGCTGTCGGTGATGAACGGCTTCCAGAAGGAAATGAGCGGGCGCATCCTCGGCACCGTGCCGCACGCCACGCTCACTGCCGCCGAACCGATGGACGACTGGCAGGCGGTGGCCGCCCGTGTGCAGGAGCACCCGCAAGTCACCGGCGCGGTGCCGTTGGCCGAGCTGGAAGGCATGCTCGCCTACAAGGGCGGCATGCTGCCGGTGCAGGTCAACGGCATCGATCCGTCCCGCGAGGATGACGTGTCGATCGTCGGCCGACACATGCTGCGCGGCGCGTTGAGCGACCTGCGGGCGGATGACTACGGCGTGGTGATCGGCGAGCTGATCGCCCGGCGCTTCGCCCTCGGCATCGGCGACAAGCTGACCCTGATCGTGCCCGAGGCCAGCGATTCGGCCGCCGGTGTCACGCCGCGCATGCAGCGCCTGACCGTGGCCGGTATCTTCAAGGTGGGCGCCGAGCTGGACGGCTCGCTGGCGTTGGTGCACATCGCCGATGCCGCGCAGATGCTGCGCCTGGAGCCCGGTCAGGTGCCGGCGCTGCGTCTGGCGGTCACCGACCTGTACGCGGCGCCGCGCATCGCGACAGAGCTCAGCGCGCAGCTGGGCGACGGCTACCGGATCGGCGACTGGACGCGCACCCAGGGCAGCCTGTTCGCCGCCATGCAGATGGAAAAGACCATGATCGGCCTGCTGCTGCTGCTAATCATCGCGGTGGCCGCCTTCAATATCATCGCCACGCTGATCATGGTGGTGGCCGACAAGCGCACCGACATCGCCATCCTGCGCACCCTGGGCGCCACGCCCGGGCAGATCATGGCTACCTTCATGGTGCAGGGAACGCTGATCGGCCTGGTGGGCACCGCGCTGGGCGGCGTGCTCGGTGTGCTGACGGCGCTGAATGTCAGCCAGTTGGTCGGCTGGCTGGAGCGCCTGAGCGGCCAGCAGATCCTCAGTTCCGACATCTATTTCGTCAGCTACCTGCCCTCCGACCTGCAATGGCTGGATGTGGCGCTGATCTGCACGGCGGCGCTGGTCCTGAGTTTCCTGGCTACCCTGTATCCGGCCTGGCGTGCGGCGCGCACCCAGCCGGCCGAAGCGCTCCGTTACGAGTAACGCTTCACCCCCAGCCACCAACCGGAGGCACGGACGCCCCCGGCGGAGAACCCGATGCGCACAGGGATGCTGGCGCTGGGCGCGGGCCTGCTGGCCCTGCGCTTTCTTCCTGGCTTGCCCGGAACGCCCTGGCTGCTGCTGATGGCCGCGGTCGGCGTACTGCTGCTCCCGTTTCGCAGCTACCCACTGGGGCTGTTCGCCCTTGGCCTGGCCTGGGCCTGCGCCTCGGCGCAGTTGGCGCTGGATGACCGGCTGAGTCCTGAGCTGGACGGTCGCATCCTTTGGCTGGAGGGCGAGGTGGTCGGCCTGCCGGAACAACGTGACGGCGTGGTGCGCTTCGTGCTGGAAGAGCCGAGCGCGCGACGCGCCGAACTGCCCGCCCGGCTGCGCCTGAGCTGGCCGCAGGGGCCGGCGCTGCACAGTGGCGAGCGCTGGCGCCTGGCGGTGCATCTCAAGCGGCCCCACGGCATGCTGAACCCCGGTGGCTTCGATTACGAGGCCTGGCTGCTCGCCCAGCGTATCGGCGCCACCGGCACGGTGAAGAGTGGGGAACGGTTGGCGGAAGCCGAGGGTGTGCACACCTGGCGCGACGGCCTGCGTCAGCGGCTGCTGGCCATGCCGGCGTTCGGCCGCGAAGGCGGCCTGGTGGCGCTGGTGCTGGGCGACGGTTCGGGGCTGTCGAGCGCCGAGTGGCGGGTGCTGCAGGACACCGGCACCGTGCACCTGATGGTGATCTCCGGCCAGCACATCGGCCTGATCGCTCTGCTGGTCTACGGCGGGGTGGCCGGTCTGGCGCGCCTGGGAGTCTGGCCCGGGTTCCTGCCCTGGCTGCCCTGGGCCTGCGCGCTGGCCCTGGCGGCATCGCTCGGCTACGGCTGGCTGGCCGGCTTCGACGTGCCGGTACAGCGCGCCTGCGCGATGCTCGCCCTGGTGCTGCTCTGGCGGCTGCGCTATCGCCAGCTGGGCATCTGGACGCCCTTGCTGGCCGCGTTGCTGCTGGTGCTGCTGATCGAGCCGCTGGCCAGCCTGCAGGCCGGCTTCTGGCTGTCCTTTGCGGCGGTGGGCGTGCTGCTGCTGGTGTTTTCCGGACGACTGGGTGGCTGGCCCTGGTGGCGCAGCCTGGGGCGCGCCCAGTGGGCCGCCGCGCTGGGGCTGCTGCCGGTGCTGCTGGCGTTGGCCTTGCCGGTGAGTGTCAGTGGTCCGCTGGCCAACCTGCTGGCTGTGCCCTGGGTCGGTTTCCTGGTGGTGCCCCTGGCGCTGCTGGCCACACTGCTGCTGCCGATGGCGCCGCTGGCCGAGGGCCTCTGGTGGCTGGCGGGCGGGGCGCTGGAGCTGCTGTTCCGCCTGCTGGAATGGCTGGCGGCGCTGTTGCCGGCCTGGCTGGGCGGGCACCTGCCGGCCTGGGCCTGGGCGCTCGGTGCGCTGGGTTTCGTGCTGGTGCTGCTGCCGGCGGGCGTGCCGCTGCGCCTGCTCGGTCTGCCGCTGGCGCTGCTGTTGCTGTTTCCCCCGCGTCCGTCGTTGCCGGAGGGGCAGGCGGAGGTCTGGCAACTGGATGTGGGGCAGGGCCTGGCGGTGCTGGTCCGCACCCGCGAGCATGCGCTGCTCTACGACGCCGCCGGGCGCTTCGGCGATTTCGACCTGGGCGAGCGCGTGGTGCTGCCGGCGCTGCGGGCGCTGGGCATCCAGCGCCTGGATACGCTGCTGATCAGCCATGGCGACAACGACCATGCCGGCGGGGCGGCGGCAGTGCTGCGCCAAATGCCGGAAGCCACGCTGTGGAGCGGCGAACCCCAGCGCCTGGCCGGCTTGGATGCCCAGGCCTGCCCCGCCGGCGCGCGCTGGGAGTGGGATGGCGTGGCGTTCCAGGTCTGGCGCTGGGCGCAGGCACGCGGCGGCAACGACGCCTCCTGTGTGCTGTGGGTCGAGGCCGGCGGCGAGCGGTTGCTGCTCACCGGCGACATTGATGCGCGCGCCGAGGCGGTGCTGCTGGGCAGCGGCCTCGACCTGCGGGCCGACTGGCTGCTGGCGCCGCACCACGGCAGCCGCTTCTCCTCGACGCCGGCCTTTATCGCCGCGGTGGCGCCGACGGCCGTGTTGTTCTCGCGCGGCGCACACAATGCCTTCGGCCATCCCCACCCGCGGGTGCTGGCCCGCTACGCCCGACAGGGCGTGCACATCCATGACAATGTGACGGATGGCGCCCTGAGCATTCGGCTGGGTACCCGCGCAAGCGCTCAAGGCTGGCGTTCCGAGCGTCGTTTCTGGCGAAAAAACTGAGAAGCCGGGCGGTCGGCTGACGAATCACCCTGTGGTAGAGTGGCGCGCACTTTTCCGGAGGATTGCCACAGTGTGGGAATTGGTTAAAGCCGGCGGCTGGATCATGCTGCCGATCATTCTCTGTTCTGTCACGGCCGCAGCCATCATCGTCGAACGCTTCTGGACCCTGCGCCCGTCGCGGGTCACGCCGCCGCACCTGCTGGGTCTGGTCTGGCGCTGGATCAAGGACAAGAAGCTCAACCACGAGCGCCTCAAGGAACTGCGCGCCAACTCGCCGCTGGGCGAGATTCTCGCCGCCGGTCTGGCCAACTCCCGGCATGGCCGCGACATCATGAAGGAGTGCATCCAGGAAGCCGCCTCCCGGGTCATTCATGATCTGGAGCGCTACCTCAACGCCCTGGGCACCATTGCCGGTATCGCGCCGCTGCTCGGCCTGCTGGGTACCGTGCTGGCGATGATCGACATCTTCAGCGCCTTCATGGGCTCGGGCATGGCCAATGCGCCGCTGCTCGCCGGCGGCATCGCCAAGGCGCTGATCACCACCGCCGCAGGCCTGATGGTCGGCATCCCGGCCCTGTTCTTCCACCGCTACCTGCAGCGGCGCGTCGATGAGCTGGTGGTCGGCATGGAACAGGAAGCCATCAAACTGGTGGACGTGGTGCACGGTGAGCGCAGCGTCGACCTGGCCGAGAGCAACAAGCGCGAGGGCAGCAAGGCGTGAAATTCCGGCGCAGACAGCGGGACACCGTGGAGATCGGTCTGGCCCCCCTGATCGATGTGGTCTTCATCCTGTTGCTGTTCTTCGTGGTCACCACCACCTTCACCCGGGAAACCCGCCTGAAGGTGGACCTGCCCGAGGCAGTCAGTGGTGCGCCGATGCAGGAAACCGAGCTGCGACCGCTGGAAGTGCTGGTCGGCGCGGACGGCAGCTTCTCGGTGAACGGCAAGGCTCTGGTCAAGAGCGACCTGAGCAGCCTGATGACCTCCCTGCAGCGGGAGTCCGAAGGGGACACCAGCCTGCCATTGACCATCAGTGCCGACGGCAAGTCGCCCCATCAGGCCGTAGTGATTGCCATGGATGCGGCGGGCAAGCTGGGCTTCTCGCGTCTGCGCATCGCTACGGTTGAGGCCCAGGCGACGCCCTGATGAGTCTTTCCGATCGCTTGCTGAAGGCCTGGTACCAGGAGCGCAATCATCCGGTGCTGGGCCTGTTGCGCCCCCTCGAATCCCTCTATCGCCGCGTGGTGCGCCGCAAGCGCGCCGCGTTCGTGGCGGGCCACGGCGAGATCTATCGCGCGCCGGTGCCGGTCATCGTGGTGGGCAACATCACCGTCGGCGGCACCGGCAAGACGCCACTGATCCTCTGGCTGATCCAGCATTGCCGGGCGCGCGGGCTGCGCGTTGGCGTGGTGAGTCGCGGCTACGGCGCCAAGCCGCCGAGTTTGCCCTGGCGGGTGCTGCCCGATCAGGACGCCGCGATCACCGGCGATGAGCCGGCGCTGATCGTGCGCCGTACCGGAGTGCCGCTGTGCATCGACCCCGATCGGGGCAGGGCGGTGCGTGCGCTGCTGGACAGCGAGCCGGTCGATCTCATTCTCTGCGACGACGGTCTGCAGCATTACCGCCTGGCGCGGGATCTGGAGCTGGTGCTGATCGACGCCGCGCGTGGCCTGGGCAATCGCCGCTGCCTGCCCGCCGGCCCGCTGCGCGAGCCCGAGGAGCGCCTGCAAAGCGTGGACGCCGTGCTGTTCAACGGTGCGACTCACGACCGCGCCGAGGGCTATGCCTTTCACTTGCAACCGAGCGAGCTGGTGCGGGTGAACGACGGCGCGCGCCGGCCGCTGAGCTATTTCCCCGCGGACCAGAGCCTGCACGCGGTGGCCGGCATCGGCAATCCGCAGCGTTTCTTCGCCACCCTCGAAGCGCTACACTGGCGCCCGATTGCCCATCCCTTCGCCGATCATGCCCAGTACGACGCCGAGCAGCTGACTTTCAGCCCGCCGCTGCCGTTGGTGATGACCGAGAAGGATGCGGTCAAATGCCGTGACTTCGCCGCCGACGACTGGTGGTACCTGGCGGTCGACGCCGTGCCGTCGCCGGCCTTCGTCGCCTGGTTCGACGCCCAGCTGGCGCGTCTGCTGCCGGAGCGCCTTCCCTGTTCGTGAGGATTTTCCGATGGACCCGAAACTGCTCGATATCCTGGCCTGCCCGGTATGCAAGGGCCCGTTGCAGCTCAGCGAGGACAAGACCGAGCTGATCAGCAAGGGCGCCGGCCTGGCCTACCCGATCCGCGACGGCATCCCGGTGATGCTGGAAAGCGAAGCCCGCACCCTGACCGTCGACGAGCGCCTGGACACCCGTAAATGAGCCAGGCCTTCACCGTCGTCATTCCCGCCCGTTACGCCTCCACCCGCCTGCCCGGCAAGCCGTTGCAGGACATTGCCGGCAAGCCGATGATCCAGCATGTCTGGGAACAGGCCTGCAAATCCTCCGCCGCCCGCGTGGTGGTGGCCACCGACGATGCGCGCATCGTCGAGGCCTGCCGCGCCTTCGGTGCGGACGTGTTGCTGACCCGCGCCGACCATGACTCCGGTACCGACCGGCTGGCCGAAGTTGCCAGTCAGCTGGGCCTGGCGGCCGACGCTATCGTGGTCAACGTGCAGGGCGACGAGCCGCTGATTCCCCCGGCGATCATCGACCAGGTGGCCGCCAACCTGGCGGCCAACCCGCAGGCTGGCATCGCCACCCTGGCCGAGCCGATCCATGACGTGCAGGCGCTGTTCAATCCGAACGTGGTCAAGGTGGTCAGCGATGTGAGCGGCCTGGCGCTGACCTTCTCCCGCGCACCGCTGCCCTGGGCCCGGGACGCCTTCGCCAGCAGCCGCGAGCAGTTGCCCGAGGGCGTGCCCTACCGCCGCCACATCGGTATCTATGCCTACCGCGCGGGCTTCCTCCACGACTTCGTCGCCTGGGGCGCCTGCTGGCTGGAGAAGACCGAGTCCCTGGAGCAGCTGCGTGCCCTCTGGCACGGCGTGCGTATCCACGTCGCCGACGCCCTCGAAGCGCCGCCAACCGGTGTGGACACCCCCGAAGATCTGGAGCGCGTACGCCGCCTGCTGGGAGCCTGAGGATGAACATCCTGTTCGTCTGCCTGGGCAACATCTGCCGCTCGCCGACCGCCGAAGGCGTGTTTCGTCAGCGGGTGCGTGCCGCGGGGCTGGAAGATCGCGTGCACATCGACTCCGCGGGCACTGGCGACTGGCATGTGGGCAAGGGGCCTGACCCGCGCACCTGCCGGGCTGCCCTGCAGCGCGGCTATGATCTGAGCCCGTTGCGCGCTCGCCAGGTGGCCGCCGAGGACTTCCAGCGCTTCGACCTGATCCTGGCCATGGATCATGACAACCTGCTGCGCCTCAAGGATATCCAGCCTGACCATGCACGCGCCGAGCTGGATCTGCTGCTGCGCCGCTACGGCCTGGGCCGGGGCGTGGTGCCGGATCCCTACTACGGCGGCGCCGACGGCTTCGAGCAGGTGCTGGACCTGATCGAAGCGGCCAGCGATGCCTTGCTGGCCGAAATCAAGGGGCGCCTGTGAGCCTGACCATCACTGCAAACCCGTCCCTCAAGTCCTACAACAGCTTCGGTGTGGCGGCGCGCGCCGCACACTTCGCCGAGGCGCGTGATGAAGCCGAGGTGCGCGAAGCGCTGGCGCTGGCCGCGCGCAACGGCTGGGCGCTGCGTCCGATCGGCGGCGGCAGCAACCTGCTGCTGACCGGCGATCAGGATGCCCTGGTGCTGCGCATGGCGCTGATGGGCAAGAGGGTACACAGCGACGACGGCGAAACCGTGGTCGTCGAGGCCGAAGCGGGCGAGCCCTGGCACCCCTTCGTGCTTTGGACGCTGGAGCAGGGGCTGGGCGGCCTGGAGAACCTCAGTCTGATCCCCGGCACCGTGGGCGCCGCGCCGATGCAGAACATCGGTGCCTACGGGGTTGAGATCAAGGATGTGTTTGCCGGCCTGACCGCGCTGGAGCGCCAGAGCGGCGAGCTGCGCGATTTCTCGCTGGCGGACTGCGCCTTCGGCTATCGCGACAGCCTGTTCAAGCGCCAGGCCGGGCGTTGGCTGATCCTGCGTGTGCGTTTTCGCCTGAGCAGGCACGCCGAGCTGCGACTGGACTATGGTCCGTTGCGTCAGCAATTGGCTGCACAGGGCTGCGAGGCGCCCACGGCACGGGATGTCAGTCGCGCGGTCTGTGCGATCCGCAGCGAGAAACTGCCCGATCCGGCGGTGCTGGGCAATGCCGGCAGCTTCTTCAAGAATCCGCTGGTACCGGCCGACCACGCGGCTCGCTTGCGCGAGCAGTACCCCGGGCTGGTGGCGTATCCGGCCGGTGAGGGTAGGGTGAAGCTGGCCGCCGGCTGGCTGATCGAGCAGGCCGGTTGGAAGGGCTATCGGGATGGCGATGCCGGCGTGCACGACAAGCAAGCGCTGGTGCTGGTCAATCATGGCCGGGCGACTGGCGCCGAGCTGCTGGCCCTGGCGCGGCGCATCCAGGCGGACATTGCCGCGCGCTTCGGTGTCGAGCTGGAGATCGAGCCCAACGTCTGGTGATGCTTGTCTGCGGGAGCAAGAGACCGGGGACGCTGTGTAGGAGCGACTTCAGTCGCGAGCTTCTGGTGGGCCTGCAAGAAAAGCATCGCGACTGAGCCGCTCCTGCAAAGCGTGGAGGTTAGGGAACAAAAAAGGGGATGCCCATCGGCATCCCCTTTTTCGTTTCAGCGGGTGTGATTACGAGGGCAGCTTGGTCTGCTGTTCTTCATCACGAGCCGGCTCCTCGGCTTGGCTGTCGGCCTCGACCTGAACGGCGGTCTCGTCCTTGCCTTCGGCTTCCTGCGCCTGGGCTTCCAGGTTCTTGGCCTCTTCCTGCTGCGGTTGCTCTACCGGAGCGGCGGCCTCGGCATTGGCTTGCGCGGCGCGGGCTGCCTCGGCTTCACGTGCCAGGCGTTCGGCTTCCTGCTGGCGACGGCGAACTTCACGCGGGTCGTTGGAGGCGCGGCCGCTGGACGGTTGTACCGGCGCCGGAGCCGGCGTGGGTGCAACCGCCGGGGCCGGAGCCTCGACAACCGTGACGGGCTGCTGCTCGACCGGAGCGCTGACCTGCGGTTCGACCGACGCCGCAGC